>JAPLKR010000055.1 GCA_026387965.1 Fusobacteriota bacterium
TTTCGCTTCACGAAATGGGTATTCCCATTTCTGCTATTTGTAACAAATTTACCCAAATATCCGCTTAGCTTGTTTAAGCATAAACAACTTGGTTGTGTCTCGTAACGCAATTTAACTCATGCGTTTCGCACAACTCGAGTAATTCAGATAGCGCTGGAAAAGAAAGGTAGAAAAACAACAGTATTTCAATAATTTTTTTAGTAAATGGAAAAACTCATTGAAAAAAGTTGATAAATAGTGTAAACTAATCTTAATTGAATAAAATTATCAAGAGTAGGGGAGAGATTTAGCTCGATGAACTTACACCAACCGGCAATTTGCATGGTGGTCCAACTAAACTCGATAAGAAAAGACCTCTTATCGATATAAGAGGTCTTTTCATATTTATTAGAAAGCGAAGGAGAACACATGGAAAAAATAGCAAGTTTTACAATTGATCACAATAAGTTACTGCCAGGTATTTATGTTTCAAGAAGAGATATTTTTAAAGATGTAGTCATTACTACTTTTGATGTGAGAATCACAAGGCCAAATTTAGAGCCAGTTATCAATACAGCAGAACTACATGCTATCGAGCATATAGCAGCAACTTACCTTAGAAATCACCCAGTTTGGAATAATAAAACAGTTTACTTTGGACCTATGGGGTGCAGAACAGGCGTATATGCAATTTTTGAAGGGGAGTTAACGTCAAGAGATGTTGTTCCTATTTTGAAGGAGATGTTTAATTTTATTGCCAAGTATGAGGGAGAAATCCCAGGAGCGAGTGCAAAAGATTGTGGTAATTTTTATGATATGAATCTTCCAATGGCAAAATATATAGCTCAGAAATTTTTAAGTGAAGTGCTTAATAATTTAAAAGAGGAAAATTTAATCTACCCAAAGAATTAATTGAGTATTGTGAATAAGCGCATAAATCAATGGCAAAGTAAATATATAAAGGAGAGTTAAATGAAATTTAGAAAAAATGAAACCCAATTGGTATGTATCGCAAAGTTTTATGCAGTAGAAGGAAAAGAGGAACAACTGTTAGAGAAACTACATGCACTTTCAGAACAAAGCCATCTTGAGGGAGCATGTCTTCGCTACGAACTGAATCAAAATGTAAAAGATCCAAGAGATATTACCTATATTGAGAAGTGGTATGACCAAGTGACATTCGATGCACATTGTGCTAAACCATATATTGTTGAGTTTTTTAATGGTGGAAAACCAGAATTTGTAGAAAAATTTGATGTATCACTTCATAAAGAGATTTTACGTTAATAACTAGGAGAAAATGTGAAAATAAAAAACCTTTTTGAAGAGAAAAAGACGCCGGTGATATCATTTGAGGTATTTCCCCCAAATGAAAAATTCACCTTAGATTCTCTTTACGAGACGATAGAAGAGCTTTCAAAGCTCTCACCGGATTTTATCAGCGTAACCTATGGGGCAGGGGGAAGCACGCGTTCAAGAACTCTTGAGATTGCAACGCATATTCAAAAACATTACTCGATTCCTACGCTTGCACATCTTACCTGTATTGGAGCCACCACTCAAGAGATCAATTCATTGTACTGTGACCTGAGTAAAAATGGAATACAAAACATTTTAGCTCTACGTGGGGATATGCCACATGAGATGAGTCAAGAGACACTAGATAATAGTGATTTTGGTTACGCCAGTGATTTAGTGGAGCATATTCGTAGCCAAGATAAAGAGTGTACCATAGCGGGTGCATTTTACCCTGAAGGGCATAAAGAAAACAATGACTTAATGGATTTGCTTCATTTGAAGCATAAAGTGGAAGCTGGAAGTGATTTTTTGATTTCACAAATATTTTTTGATAATGACATCTATATGGACTACGTTGAAAAGATGCATAAAATCGGGATAAATCTGCCCATTATGGCTGGAATTATGCCGATAGTGGACGCTAAACAGATTAAACGTATCTGTAGCCTTTGCCACTGCTCTCTTCCTCCAAAAGTAGAGCGCATGTTAGAGAGATTTTCTGAGTCACCAAGTGCATTAAAAGAGGCAGGGATTTCCTATGCGGCAGATCAAATTATTGATTTAATCTCAAGAGGGGTCAGTGGAATTCATCTCTATACAATGAACAAAGTTGATGTGACTAAAGAGATACTTCGTCGTATTGAACATATTAGAGCGTCAGAGAAAAATTTAAGTGGTGTAGAAGGTGAAGTATGAGAGCAAAATTAACACAATTGTTAAAGGAACGTATTTTGCTCTTAGATGGTGCCATGGGCACAATGATTCAAACTTACCATCTTGAGGAAGAGGACTTTAAGGGAGAGCAATTTAAAAGCTCTCCTTTTTTGCAAAAAGGAAATAATGATATTTTATGTATCACAAAACCAGAGATTATTCAAAAAATTCATGCAAACTTTTTAGAAGCCGGGGCTGATATCATAGAGACAAATAGTTTTAACTCAAATGCCATCTCCATGGTAGATTATGGACTTGAAAAGCATGTATTTCAGCTAAATTTTGAGGCAGCAAAGTTAGCAAGAGAGGTTGCTAATCGCTTTTCAACGCCAGAAAAGCCAAGATTTGTTGTTGGTTCAATGGGACCGACCAACAAGTCCTCATCCATGTCACCTTCAGTTGATGACCCAAGTTTTAGGTCTGTGACATTCCAAGATTTGGTAAACGCTTATTTTGAACAGGCAGAAGGGTTAATAGCTGGGGGAGCAGACTTTCTCCTTGTGGAAACAATTTTTGATACTCTTAATGCCAAGGCCGCTATCTATGCCATTGAAAAACTTTGTGCAAAACTCAACAAAGATATCCCTATTATGGTATCGGCGACCCTTTCAGAGAGTGGGCGAGTACTATCAGGACAAACAATTGAAGCATTTATCCATACAATGAATAGTCCACGCATTTTATCAATAGGATTTAATTGTTCATTTGGGGCTAAAGAGCTAACCCCTTTCATGGAAAAATTATCCAAAATAGAGTCAAGATTTATCAGTGTATACCCAAATGCAGGACTCCCAAATCAATTCGGTGATTATACCGAAGATCCAAAAGTGACCGCTGATTTTATTGAAAAGTTAGTGAAAGATCGTATGATAAATATCGTGGGTGGATGCTGTGGAACAACGCCACATCACATTAAAGCCATTGCTGAAAAGATAATAAGTGCATTTCCAAGAATACCACAAGTAAAAGAGAGAGTGAGTAATTATACAGGACTTGAACTTTTAGAAATTAACCTGATATCGAATTTTATCTATGTGGGAGAAAGAGCCAATGTGGCTGGATCTAAAATATTTTTAAAGCATATTCAAAACAAGGAGTACTCAAAAGCCGTTCAAATTGCCCAAAATCAAGTTGAGAATGGGGCTCAAATCCTTGATATCAATATGGATGATGCTTTGCTTGACAGCAGTTATGAGATGATACATTTTTTAAATCTCATTATGAGTGAGCCGGAGATATGTAAAGTGCCAATTATGATTGATTCTTCAAAATTTAAAGTGATTGAAAATGCACTTAAAGTGATTCCTGGAAAATCGATTGTAAACTCAATTTCACTAAAAGATGGTGAAAAGAGTTTTTTAAGTAAAGCGAGAGTGATTCAAGAGTATGGGGCTTCAGTGGTTGTCATGGCTTTTGACGAGTTAGGGCAAGCGGATAGTTATCAAAGAAAAATTGATATTTCAAAAAGAGCTTATCAACTGTTAACAGAAAAGCTTCAATTTTCACCAGAGGATATTATTTTTGATGTAAATGTCCTATCTATTGGAACAGGTATCGAAGCTCACAACCGTTACGGTATAGATTTTATTGAAGCGGTGCGATGGATAAAAGGCAATTTACCTTATGCAAAGACTAGCGCGGGGGTAAGTAATCTTTCATTTTCCTTTAGAGGAAATAATGCGATAAGGGAAGCTATTCACACGGTATTTCTTCACCACGCTATTCAAGCGGGGTTAGATATACTAGAACGTGTAGAAAACCTAATTTTCGATAAAATTTCAACGGCCACAGATGAACTCATTAATTATTGCGTAGTAAACAATGAAGGCAGTAAAAAAGAGGAAAAAGAAAAAACGTGGAGAACACTAGAATTAACAAAACGCCTAGAATATACACTCATAAAAGGAAATACGGAGTATTTAAGTCAAGATATTGAAGAGGCTTTGACCCAGTTCTCACCAATGCAGATTATTGAAGTGATACTTCTTGATGCGATGAAATACGTTGGTGTCCAATTTGGTGAAGGAAAAATGTTTCTTCCACAAGTGGTGAAGAGTGCGAGGGTAATGAAGTCGGCGGTAACACTTTTAGAGCCCTACATGAAGAATGTTGGGGAAAGTGAAATCAAAAAAGAAGGAAAGATTCTTTTTGCCACTGTAAAAGGTGACGTTCATGATATTGGAAAAAATATTGTTTCCATTGTATTGGCTTGCAATAATTTTGAAATTATCGACCTTGGTGTTATGGTAGAGAGTGAAGTGATATTAAAAAGAGCACAAGAGGAACAAGTGGATATTATAGCGTTAAGTGGTTTGATTACACCATCACTTGAAGAGATGACGCACGTAGCTAAACGCATGAAAGAGATGAATTTAAGTATTCCACTCATAATTGGAGGTGCTACCACGTCAAAGCTTCATACGGCACTCAAAATCGAGCCACTATACCCAGGAAAAGTATTTCAAGTGAGCGATGCTTCGGCGGCCGTTCCAATTGTAAAAGGGATACTTGGGAAAGAGTCAAAAAAAGTTTTTGAAAAAAATAGTCAAGAGCTAGAAAATTTTAGAAAACTTTATTTAGAAAAAAATCAAAATAGAAATATTTCATTTAGCACAGCTCAAACACTCAAACCTCAACTTAGTTTTGACGATGTTAAAGTTCCAAACAGATTAGGAAGACATGTGTATGAAAAGCTTGACATAGAAAAGATTTCTCCTTATATTGATTGGAGATTCTTTCTCACTGCTTGGGGCATTCAGCAAGAGAATAGTCCGGAAGGAAATGAACTCATAAGTGAAGCTAAAAAAATGCTTCAAAGTATTCAAAATTACCCAGCATATGAAGTAAAAGGGGTAGTAGGAATTTTTCCGGCTATAAGCGAAAGTGAAAGCATAGAAGTGACAGGAGAAGAGGGGAGTACATTTTTTCATCTGTTAAGACAGCAAAATAGTGAAAAAACCAATATTTCTTTAGCGGATTATATTGCGTCTAAAGCATCTAAAGTTCAAGACTATATCGGCGGGTTTGTAACAACCGTTGTAGGGGCGCAAGAGATGATTTTAAATGCTAAGCTTGATGAGTACCAATCTTTAATGATAAAAATTCTTTCGGATAGATTGACTGAAGCGGCTGCAGAGTATCTTCACTGTGAAGTTCGTAGAGATATTTGGGGCTATGAAAACCAAGAGTATTTTGTAGGTGAATTATTCAAAAAGCATTATAGAGGGATACGCCCTGCAATTGGCTATCCATCACTGCCACTTCATAGCGATAAGGCTAAACTTTTTCAACTTCTGAAAGTTGAAGATTCTATAGGCGTAGTGCTTACAGAGAGTTTTGGGATGAATCCAGCCTCGTCCACGGCAGGGCTATATTTTGCTCATAGCGAGGCAAAATACTTCGATGTAGGCAGAGTGTCAGTGGATCAGTTAGAGATTTTTGCTCATAAAAATGCATTATCACTGGAAGCGTGTAAAAAAGCTTTAGTAGGCAGAGTAGTAGAGTAAATTATTAGCCACGACTACTTTTAGAAACGGCAAAAAAATTCTTTTAGGCATGTGCAAAAGTCGAAATATAAAAAAACAACTGAGTTTTCTAAAACACAGTTGTTTTTTTATATTTAGCATGTGCACTGCGTACCCGTGGTTAAATTATTTTACCGTCTTCAACTCCTCTTGAATAGATGCCATAAACTCATCAAAACTCACTACAGTATTTGCTTGTGAGCCATGACGGCGTACAGTGAGTTTTTTTTCTTCCATTTCAGTTTTACCTAAGATGATTTGAATAGGTGTTTTACTCATGTTAGATTCTCTAATTTTCAAGCCCAATTTCTCGTTTCGAAGATCCGCCTTTACACGCAGTTCTTGAGACTCGAGATAAGCGATAACTTCCTTAGCATACGGGTGTTGTTCTTCGGAAACTGTAGAGACATTGATTTGAACAGGGGCAAGCCAAAGGGGAAAAAGTCCCGCATAGTGCTCAATCAAAATACCTATAAAACGTTCAATGCTTCCATATACCACACGGTGAATCATGATTGGTCGGTGTTTTTCACCATCAGCGCCAATATAGTAAAGATCGAAGCGCTCAGGAAGGTTTAAGTCAAGCTGAATGGTTCCACACTGCCAAGTTCTTCCGATACAATCTTTAATGACAAAATCGATTTTTGGGCCATAAAAAGCCCCGTCGCCTTCGTTAATAGTGTACTTCAACCCCTTATTATCAAGAGCCGCTTTCAGACCTGCAGTAGCTTTTCCCCATATTTCATCACTACCAATGGCCTTTTCAGGTTTAGTAGATAGGAAAATACTGTATTCAAAACCAAATATTTGTGAGTAAAATTTATCGATAAGGTTCTCCCATACGAATTGGAAGCTCTCTGTATGAGTGTAAGCCTTCTTTGTAAACAAGCATTCCTCCAGGGCAGTTCATAGGTTTGATGGCAAAATCCTCTTCATCGACTTTAGTTGTATACATGTTCTCTTTATAGTTGAACCAGTGTCCTGAAGTCTCCCAAAGGGTTCTGTTCATGATGATAGGTGTTTGAACTTCGATATATCCTGCTTTTGTATGTTCTCTTCTCCAAAGGTCTAAAAGGGTATTTTTAATAATCATTCCATTGGGAAGAAAAATAGGGCAACCTGGTGCATACTCAGACATGGTAAAGATGTTGAGCTCTTTTCCAAGGCGACGATGGTCGCGTTTCTCTGCCTCTTCTAAAAATTTCAAGTGAGCGGCAAGATCTTTTTTACTTGCAAAGGCAAATCCGTAAATTCTTTGAAGCATTTTATTTTTAGAGTCACCTCTCCAGTATGCGCCGGCAACAGATTTTAGCTTAAAAGCACCTAAAAATTTTGTCGATGGAACATGAGGCCCTCGGCATAAATCTGAAAAATCACCTTGACGATAAACAGATACCATATCATCAGAGATGCTTTCAATAAGCTCTAACTTATAGAGTTCTCCCTCTGCTTCAAATTCACTACGTGCTGTATCTTTTGAGACAACTTCTTTAGAAAAAGGCTTGTCTGCTGCAATAAGAGTGTTCATCTCCCCTGTGATTTTAAATAAATCCTCATCAGTAAAGGCAATAGGGGTGTCAAAATCATAGTAAAAACCATTATCTATAGCAGGTCCGATGGCAATTTTTGTATCAGGGAAGAGATTTCTTACTGCTTCAGCCATAACGTGCGCTGTGGAGTGTCTTATAATTTCGTCTGCTTCAGGAGCGTGAATGGTAATGATTTCAACCTCTCCATTCTCCGTAACTGCGTCACGAATATCCTTTAACTGCCCGTTGAATTTATAGGCAATAGCACGTCCATTAAAGGTCTTAAGTTCACCTTCTAACTGCTCTAAAATAGAGAGAGAGTTGTCAAAAGCTATTACTTTTTTGTTGTTGATAACATTGATTTCCATGATATCTCCTTTCGTTAAAATAAAGTGTTCTTATATTATAGCTTTTTTTGTAGTGAATGTCTACAAAACAAACCGAAAGAAAATAATTTGAAGCGTATAAATAGAGTGTTAGTGAGAAAGAAAACTGCAGTTTTCTTAGTGTGTTCGGCGGTAAAAAAATAATTTGAATGTTCGCACTACCACCCACATCGCAAAACTTTCTAAAGTCCCATATGAAAATCTCGTTGGCCACCATTTTGAGTAAATCCAATCCCTTTTTCTCCGAAAGCTAAAATATTAAAACTTAAACTAATAATATCGGCATTTTGTTGCAGCGTATAGTTCCAAGTCTTCTCATAGGCTAGCGTCCACTCAACCGCACGTACTCTGTGAATGATTCCGATACCTAAATCACTCCAACCAATAGGTTGAGTGGTATTATTCGGATTAGGTGCCCAGTCGTAAGCGGTCATGGTAGTTAGCCAATATCCATAGTCGGTTGGACCAAGTTGAAATTTAAAAGTAGAACCGAGTGCCGCTTGTGTAGCAGTTAGCCCAGCGGCTGGACGTGTCATAGTAATGAAGGGTTGCATTTCAAAATACGTTTGTTGCTTCATATCGAACTTAAGTGCATAATTTGTATAGCTATTCATATAGTTAATCGGGGTAAATGCGTTGGCATAAGCATAATTCATATCTCGAGAGCTTGAAAATTGGAGCGTATAAGAGCGATATTTTGATTTTGTGACAGAATCAATCATGCTATCTTGATACGTTTCACCAACAGTCTGGAGGTTAAAAGGCTTTTGCACGCTATCGTCTTTAGTAAGTAGATAATTCACCTCTGATTTTTCATCTGGAAAAAGAGAATCACTACTTTTTTTTGAAGGGTTAATGTTGCTCATATCATCTTTACTCGGATTGTCTTGATCGACATACCCATTCCTTTTATCAATGAAACCGAGCTCTATCGTGGCTGACGTTGCACCTGGATTATTGGTAATATAGTTATAACCGTAGCCGTAAGTAACTTTAAAATATCGACTGAAATTTTTGTTTTTTTGATCGTCGAGAACCCCTGTCCAATAGTGATTCAATTGATTCACAAGAATTGCATTTGTCCCGGGAGTAGGATTATTTTGAACGCCATATAAAGAGGTTGTTTGATAACCCAGGGCACATAAGTTATTGGCATAGTTGTAATTATGGATTGTATTGTTTGCGACTGGAATGTTTTGCCCAGATAGAAGTTGGGCATAGTCGGTATCTGTTTCATAGATATATTGATACATCTCTGAAGGATTTGAATTGTATGTAAGGGTGTACTTGTCTTTTTTTTCAGTTGGGATTTGTTGTTGATCTAGTTGCTGCACCGTATGAATTTGAAAAGCTAATTTTGAATTTTTCACACCAAAAGCAGTATACCAATCAGTTGTTTTTTGAGATAACCAATCAGCTTGAAAAGGAGAATAAAGTAGTTGTTGTACACTATTTATCCATGTAAGATTTCCAAGTTCAGTGGTAATTTTATCTCCGGCTCCTTTGAGAGTAGTAAATTCATTGTTTTGATTGTCATAAGCAACCAAATCAGAAGGTACGTTTCCCTCGGTAAAACGGTATTGCATAGGGATTTCATTGGTGATTTTCAAACCAAAATTACTGAGCTTGTCTTGGGTATTGTCATATAGTGGCGTCGTAACGGTATAGGAATTTTTATATGTTACAGCAGTCATGTTGGTGCTTTGAGTGGCAGCCCCCCCGCTAGAGGGAAGATTTCCAAAAAAGTTTTTATAAGTAGTAGTACTTTCCCAATTTCCATTTCCAATAGTTCCCATGGGAATAGTAGCATTCCCAAAAGTAAGCGAGGTGGAACGGTTATTATTAATTAAGTTGTATTCAGTATAACCTCCAGCGGCGTTGTACTTATAGATGTTATCTTCATCATTTGTATAGCCAACAGTGAAACCATAATAAAAATCGGTCTCATTTAAGCCATAATTTCCAAATTTAATTTTAAATTCCTCATTTTTAAGAAGAGGCGCCACCACTCTGTTTTGAGTCGGATTGAGTGGGTTGATTTGTAGCTGATCTTGATCTAAATAAGTGTAAGTGGTATTAATTTTTTCTTTTTTCAAATTATAATTAAACGCGTAATTATTTTTAAAAGTAAAAGGGATACCTAGTTTTTGAGTATTTAAATACTGTTGGCGATCAACGCCAAAATAAAGTCGATAATAAGGATTATCCTTATCTAAAGATAGTTTTGTCCAAAGTTGAATATCTCTATTATCAGGCAGATTATTCTGCGCACTCCCTTGTTCAGGTTTAATAAGCTGTTGAATAATAGACTGAACAGACTGAGAAACATCGGCTTTTACTGTCGTATCATTTTGAATCTTTTGTTCACCTTTAAGTTGAACTTTCCAGAGATTTTTTTGATAAATTTGATAGTAGCTTTGTTCATTTGTTATAGGTTGCCCATCTGGAGCATAGAGAAGGTTAGTAGAGATATTTTGATAGTATAAATCCCATGAATTCGCTCTTAAAAAATTATTTTGAAAAGTTGTGGAGCTATCGGTATTAGAGTGGAGTTTTGTTTCGAAATTCCACTGCATTTGTGTATTAGCTCTTGGAAAATTCAAATCAGTAACGGCAACTGTTCCGTAGGTGTTTTTTGAAAATTTCAAATTATCCTCCCAGTTAACAAGCAGTCCGAGAAGAGAACTGTATCTAAAATCAAGATAACCTGTACCATAGTCATAGGGAAGTGTCTTATAATTAAATCCCCAGATAACATAACTTCCGTAGCGTGTACTAGATCCGAAGCGTGGAAACAGAGTATTTCTACCCCCATTATCTGTTAATGCAGTAGCGTAATAAGGAAACCAGAGGACCTTATAGGGACCTCCGTAAAAACTTACGTTTGTGGCTTCTATTTTATTTCCCGGTTCTATTTTCATATTTTCGGCAGTAAATCGATATGTGGGAGTTTCTAAATTAGGATCTGTTGTGAAATAAGAGTCTTTAACCGTGGCTTGTTTAGGAAATTCGGCTAAAAAACTTTTACCACCAAAAAAGAATTTATCACTAAAAGATTGGCCATTAATAACTTCAGCTTTTTGAGTATTCAGATTGACTGTAACTTTATCAGCTTGTATAGTAGTTTTCTCTTGCTTGAAAATAACGTTTCCCTGGGCAATTATAATAGGCTGATTGGGAACTTTCGTTATTTCATCAGCCTGAATTTGTATGTTTTTGTAACTCATTCTAATGCCACCTTCAGCACTAAATGATTCATCTTTAAAGTTAACTTGTGCATTGTCAGCAACAGCTTGAATATCAATGTTATCATTTGCGACTATTCGAAAAGATGCAAGTAGGAGTACAAAAGCCCCAATAAGTAAACGTTTTTTCATCACCGCCCCTAATGGATATTGAAATTGGAAAAAATTAGTGGTATTATGATAGTATATAATTATTATATAGAGAATAAAAACAAATAGCAATAACTTTTTCACAATAAATTCATATTAAAAAATGATAAAGGTTGGTAAAATGAGTTATCCTCTTTTTAGAACAGAATTACTTTTAGGAAGTGAAAATTTAAGTAAAATTAAGGCGTCTAGAGTTATTGTTTTTGGTGTGGGTGGTGTGGGTGGATATGCTATTGAAGCCATTGCAAGATGTGGTGTTAGAAAACTCACGTTAGTGGACTTTGATACAGTGGATATTACGAATTTGAATCGCCAAATTATTGCGCTTACAGATACTGTTGGACGGTATAAAACAGAGGTAATGAAGGAGCGTATTTTAGCCATTTCACCAGAAATTGAGGTTGAAATTTTTTCAGAGATGCTTACGGCAGAAAATATTTCAAAATTTGATATAAAAAAATACGATATGGTGATTGATGCCATTGACATGTTTGATTCAAAAATGGCGCTGATAGAATATTCGAGCAAAATGGGAATTAAAATCATATCGGCTATGGGAGCGGGCAATCGAATTCACCCTGAAAAATTAGAAATAACTGATATTTACAAAACATTCAATTGTCCACTAGCAAGAAAGGTGAGATTGGAGTGTAAAAAGAGACGTATTAAGAGGTTAGAAGTGGTTTTTTCAACTGAAAATCCGGTGGTAGAAAAGGCAAATCGCCAAGTGGGGATTCCAAGTATCTCATTTGTGCCAGCCGCAGCGGGTCTACTGATGGCATCACGGGTTATACAAAAAATTATTATGAAAGATATGAGTGTATGAGATTTAGAATAGTTTATATGTATCTCGTCATTTTTATGGGAGTTATTTCGTCACATGCGTTAGCAAGTCAACCAGTTCAAAATTTTATTTTTATTGGTGGAGACGGTATAAACATTTCAAAATATCAAAAATATATTGATGATCCGAGTATTGTAGGGGTGCAAGTGTCATATAGTTGGAAACTTTTACAACCAGCAAAAGGAATATATAATTTTCAGCCGATACAATATGATTTAGATTATTTAACTGCACATCATAAAAAATTATTTATCCAAATACAAGATAGATTTTTTATGCCAAATGCAAAAAATATCCCAGCTTATTTAATGAGCGATCCAATCTATGGTGGTGGAATTGTGCCTCAAATGGATAATTCAGGAGAAAATAAAGCTCAGGTAGAGGGCTGGGTGGCTATGCAATGGAATATGAATGTTCGAGAGCAATATCAATCATTACTTCAAGCCTTGGCAAAAGAGTATGATGGAAAGATATATGGAATTAATTTACCAGAAACTGCCATCGATGTTGTAAATACCAAGCAAAATGGATTTTCAAATAGTGGCTATTTTCAAGCAGAAATAGATAATATGTTAGCGGCAAAAAGGTTTTTCAAAAAAAGTGTTGTTGTGCAATATGTTAATTTTTTCCCAGGCGAGTGGGATAATGACAAAGGGTATATGTCAACTCTTTTTAGTACAGCCATTGCAAATGGAGTAGGGCTTGGAGGACCGGATGTGGTGCCGTATAAAAACGGTCAAATGCACAATAGTTACCCATTTTTTAATCGATATCACACAAAACTAGACGTAGTAGCGATGGCTATTCAACTTCCAGACTATACTTATATTAATCCAAACACGAAAAAACCGTTTACAAAAACAGAACTGATAGATTTTGCAACCCATTATTTAGGGGCAAATATTTTATTTTGGGAAGTCGATGGAGATTAAATTAGAAACTATACAGAGGAGAGAATTATGACAAATAGTTGCTCAATATTTAAAAGAGAGATAACACAAGAAGAGGAGAACGTGATAGAAAGAGCTGTAAAGGGGAGTAAAACTCTTGCAATACTGGGACTTTCACCAAAACCGGATAGAGTAAGCTATCATGTGGCTGAAAAATTGCAAAAAATGGGCTATAAAATTATTCCTGTTTATCCAAGAGAAGAGGAGATTCTAGGCGAAAAAGTGTACAGAAATTTTAAAGAGATCCCTGTGAACGTAGATACTGTTATTTTATTTATCAGTGCAGATAAGATGGTTGAGTTTGTTAAAGATGCTGTAGAAATTTCTCCAAAATGTATTTGGGGACAAGAGAGCGTTATCGATGCTGAAGCTTATAAAGCAGTAGAGGGAACAGAAATTGACTTAGTGATGGATGTTTGCTTCTATAAAAAGGCAGTTGCATATGGTATTAGTAAATAAACAGAGTTTCTTAGCACTTTTTAAAGGCATTGCTGTGCAAGAAGGGGCGAAGCTCTTTGACCTTTTAGAAGCGACACTAGAATATGGCTATACGACCTTTTCTAGTGATTTTTTAACGCCGAATGTGTGGAAGAAACTTCCAGAAAAATTCTTTGATGTGACTATTGAAACATATGGTGGATTTGAGAAAAGTGATAGAAAAATGATCTGCTTTTATAAAGGTTTAAGTTTGAGAGAGCCCTTTCCTATAAAAATGGTGAAGGTAACTGCAACATCAAAATTTCATACATTGAGGCATAAAGATTTTATGGGAAGTATTTTATCGTGTGGCGTTCGCCGTGAGAAATTCGGTGACTTAATGCAGGTGGAAAGTGAACTTTATGTACCTATTGTAGAAGGTATTGAACCAGTATTAATTAAAGAGGTGACATGTATTGGGAAATCCCCATGTAAAATTGAGGTAGTTGACCCAAAGAGTGTATATTTTGTTGAGAATAATTTTAAAGAGAGTGTTGTGATTGTCTCAAGTTTAAGACTAGATGCAGTTGTATCGGAGTTGAGTAAACTACCCAGGGAAAAAGGAGCGGGACTTATTGAGGCAGGGCAAGTAATGGTTGATTATGAAATTGAGAAGAGCAAAAGTAAAGAGATTTCAGAAGGTACAACGCTTACCATTCGTCAGTTTGGAAAATTCAAATTTGATGTAGTACTCGGTAAAACAGGAAAAGAACGGTTAAAATTAAGAATAAAAAGGTATGAATAAATGGCAAAAATAGCAGTGGTAGTACTTAACGGGTATGAAATAGAAGATAGGGATGTTTTAAAAGAATATGTGGATAAAAAGTTTGATATTTACGCGTGTGATGGCGGAGCAAATCTATTATATCAAGATAAAATCGTTCCTAAAATAATTCTTGGAGACCTTGATTCTATAAAAATTGAGAGTTTGGATTGGTTTGAAAAACAAGGTGTTGCAATTGAAAAATACAGTGTAGTAAAAGATAGCTCAGATGCAGAAATTCTTTTTGAAAAGATATCTGCAAGTTATGAAGAAATATGCGTAATTGGTGGTCTTGGTAAACGATTTGATCATGCTCTGGTGAATATTTTTCTTTTAGAAAAATTTTCAAAACTCCGTTTTGTTTCAAAAACTGAAGAGATTTTTTGTGTAAAAGATCATAAAAAAATTAGTGGGAAGAGTGGAAAAATTATTTCGATTTTATCATTATCCGAAGAGAGTAGACTAACTTTACAGGGGCTTATCTATCCACTTCAAAGTGAAGTGTTATACCGTTCAAGTTCAAGGGGACTTAGTAATGTAATAGCTCAAGATATAGCTCAAATTGATGTAGAACGTGGATGTGTTATGTGTATAATCAATAACAGGGAGGAGAAAGAATGATATTTAGGGCTTTTTGGTTTGGTCTTACTCAAATGCTTAAACAAATTAAGCATGTTATTGTGTTTGTCATTGCGTTTGCCGTCGTAAAAATAATTTTTTCAAAACTCAGACACTTGATTCAAATAGAAAAGCCGACACTGGGAGAAGTAATTAAAAAGCTAAGTTATGATGCACTTCTCTTTGTCATATTAGCTCTTATCATCGCCGCTATTATGGTCTGTATTATTAAGCTTTTTTTGGATGTGTATGATAATAAACCGACGCGGTTAAAAAATATGCTTATCTGCTTATATCGATTTTATCTAAAATATGTAGTAGTTGTAGTTCTTTTGGATGTTTTTTATCTGATTTTGTTTATATTTGGAACTACATTTTTTGGCCTTTTTATATGGTCTGTAAAAATAAATCAGTTTTATTTCGTTTGGTTTTTTGGCTTTTTGTTTCTGTGTGTTATCATATATGCATTATATACGTTTTCATTTCTTATATTTTCAAACTATATTTTAATCGATGAGGAGCGTACGCCATTACAAGCAATTTATCAAACGATTCATTTTTCACGGGAAAAGCGTCTAAAACTCTTTTGGTTTTTGATTCGCTATATTATCTTTTTTACCATAATTTATTCTCTCTATCTAACTCTTTTTACTTATCTTAGAGGTATGGAGGTTCACTGGAAGAATGCGTATTATTATATAGAACCACTTAGAATGATTGCTCTCGCGCTGATATATTTTGTTGGACTAAGTATGTATGTGTATACTTATAAAAAATTAGTTGATAAAAAAAATGTTGATGATGAGGTACCTTCTTGCCTATTTTCGGGTGTTAATACAGTTGAAGAGGTCACAAAAGATCAAATGTATGAGAGAAAAATTGAAAATGTTGAAGTAAATATGGAACTGGAAAAAAAAAAAGTTGTGTATGATTTTGATAAAACACTCTATTCAAAAGAGACGGGAACAAACTTTTATTTTTCACTTATAAAAGAGCACCCTTTTATGCTTTACGCTCTGCCTTTGCATCTAATAGGAATTATACTTTATGTGGCTAAAATGATTTCGCTTGAAAAACTCAAATCCATCTACTTTATTTTTTTAGAGGGAAAAAGTCTTGAAGAGGTTCAAGCGTTGGTTGAGAATTATTGGGTAGAAGAGTGTAAAAATCTCTACAGTGAAGTTTTGAAAACTGTTGAAGAGAATAAAGAAATGTATGAACTCATTTTAATTACTGCGAGTCCAAGAATATTGGTAGAACCTTTAGGGATAAAATTAGGCTTTACTAAGGTGATAGGGACAGAGTTTCAAGAGAAAAAAGGAAAATTCATCTCAAAGCTTGTTGGAAAAAATTGTAAAAAAAGTGAAAAAGTTAAAAGACTTCGTGAGTATCTTGAAATTTTAGAGAGTGATATACTTGAAATTGAGAAATTTTATTCTGATAGTGCAGCTGATATGCCACTTTTTGACCTAGCAAAAGAGAAGTATTGGATTAACAACGGAAGTGTGGTAGAGGGCTTGCCTCAACGGGTGACAAAAGCCGAAAAAATGTTTAATAGATAAAAAGGGGGTGAAATGCTTTCAAAAGAGTTGATATTAAAGTTATTTGATCTATTTAATATGAAAAGGTGGAATGATTACGTAACACCAGTACCACTGATGGAGATGGATAAGCAAGCCCATAAGATGATTATTGCCTATTTAATTGCCAAAATTGAAGAGGAAGAGTTTGGACAAACTGTTGACTATGAAAAACTCATCGAAGGAGCAATTATTGAGACACTGCATCGTTCACTTCTCACAGATTTAAGACCGAGTGTATCTTATCAATTAATGAAAGAAAAAAAACACGAGCTCAATATTTGGATAGTTAAACAATTAATGCCTCTTTTAGTGGAGAAAAGTATCTCAAAAGAGCGCGTAATGCAATATTTAGGGCAAGAGGAGTTCGCTACAAAAGAAAAAGAAATTCTTGCGAGTGCCCATTTTCTTTCGACACATTGGGAATTTCAAATTGTAGAAGCAACCAACCAATTTTCAACAAGGTTAAAATCGGCTAAAAAGGAGATAGATAGAAAATATATCGAATTTTCATCGATTCCAAGTGTAAAGAAAATCCTTCTTGATAGCAAGCTTATGGAATTTATAGGTATAACGGCAGAACTGCGTTTTCAAGAGAGATGGGCTCAAGCTATGAGGGTGCCAAAGACCAATGTACTCGGCCATATGTATTTTGTGGCAATGGAAAGTTTTTTTCTTTCAAAAAAGATGAATTTTTGTAAAAAACGAACGTATAATAATTTTTTTACTTCACTTTTTCATGATCTACCTGAAGTTATGGTGCGAGATATTGCGTCTCCTATTAAAGCGGGCATTGAAGGGCTAGAACATATCGTGAAAGAGCAAGAAAAACGTGAGATGGAAGAGAATATTTATCCACTGCTTCCCCCATATATGCTTCCAGAATTTAAATATTTTATTGAAGATGAATTTTCAAATCGTGCCATAATTAACGGCGAAGTGCAGAAAATGACACTTGCGGATTTAGAAAAAGCAGAGTATAACCTAGATAAATACTCCGTGGTAGATGGAAAACTCTTGAAATGGTGTGATGATGTTTCAGCTTACCTTGAAGCAACCCTCTCAATTGAATATGGTATCACCTCTAAACAGTTAAGAATGGCTAAACAAAAGATAGAGCGAAAGTATGAAGCAGTTGTATACAAAACTGAAAAATTATCAGATTTTTTTGAACTTTTCGAATAAATTAGGAGGAAGAATTTATGGGATTTGATACTAAAGAAGCAATCGCAAAAAACTGGTTACCAAGATATACAGGAATGGAACTTAGTGAATTTGGAGAGTATATTTTACTTACTAACTTTCATCAATATCTCGATATGTTTTCAGAACGATTTGGTGTAGAAGTAAAAGGTAGAGGTAATCCGATGCAAGCTGCCACGAGCCAAAATGGCATTACCATGATAAATTTTGGCATGGGCTCAGCTAATGCGGCCACCATAATGGACCTTTTGGTGGCAATTCAACCTAAAGCGACTATTTTCTCGGTAGGCCATGTTAATAAAATTCCTAGAGGTGCATTGCTTCTTGTATCCGATGTTCCTATGATGGAAAATGGCATTAAAACGCGTGAATCAGATAAAAAAGTAAATAAAGAGTATGTGGATATGCACCTTCAAATAGGAATTGAAGCGATAACGGAGCTTAAAGTAAATAATGAGTTTATTAAGCACTATGTATATTGATTCAATAAAGCATTGTTGCGGACAATTGCATCGCTTTATTAAAAACAAATAATTTGAAAAACGTCGAAAGATATGTTAGTATGACATTACATCTTTACAGAGACTAATATAGTCTTATTGGGCAGGACATAGAGTCCTGCCCTTCTTTTTTAAAATTTTAGGGTTGACGAGAGTGTATAAATTTGTTAAGATGAACATGTTACTTCAGGGCAGGGTGAAATTCCCGATCGGCGGTAGAGTCCGCGAGCATTTTGCATGAACTGGTGAGTTAGAGAAACTAATCATTCCAGTACCGACAGTTAGAGTCTGGATGAAAGAAGTGTATAGCTTTGCTATGTCAATTTTTATCTTTTAGTCTTGAAGAAATTCAAGACTTTTTTATTTAAGGAGAAAAATGGAAAAAAATCTATTTGGCAGTATTAGTATTATGATTTCAGCAGCCCTTTGGGGAGCTTCAGGAATTCTCTTTATTCCTCATCTATCTAATCTTTCGGCTTCATTTGCTTCACTGCTTCAAGGTATTCTTTCGCTACTTATTTTAACTGTTTTATTTTCAAACAAACTGCATAAGATTCTACGTGTAAGATGGAAAGATTTCTCGATTTTGCTTTTAATAGCTCTATTCGCGGGTTTTTTGGGAAGTGTTGCTATTGTTAAGGCACTTTTCTTGACTGGTTTTTCAGGACTTTCAATTGTTGTACTTCTTCAAAAATTGCAGCCTCTATTTGCTGTGCTTCTTGCTATGATTTTTTTGAAGGAGCGGCCCTCTAAAAAATATTTTATATGGTTTGCTATTGTTCTGATTTCTGGATATTTTTTGGCTTTTGGATGGCATATACCGGAATTTAGCTTGAAAAATAAAATGCTTGTGGCTGATTCATTGTCTGTTTTTGCAGCCTTTTGCTTTGCGAGTAATACCGTGTTCGGAAGGTACCTTTCTCAAGAAATAGCCTTTGAAACCATTAGTTATTACCGCGCATTTTTGAGTACTATCATGATACTTGTATATTGTATGGTCTTACCCCATTCTTTTTTTTGGAGTGGCATAACCCTTACAAATATTAAGATATTACTACTGATCGTTTTTTTTGCAGGACCATTTACTCTACTACTTTATTACCACGCTTTAAAGTATGTGAAAGCATCTATTGCCACTCTGTGTGAACTTTCTATGCCTATTACGGCAGTGGTGTTAGATTATATAGTAAATCATGCCCACTATAGCTGTATACAATGGACAAGTGCTATCATTATGGTCGTGGGATTATATTTTATTACACGAATTCAATTAAAAAGTCGATAGATGCTTTTCAAACTCTTAAAAATTTGATATAATTATAAAGTTGGAGAGATGTCCGAGCTGGTTTAAGGAGCACGCCTGGAAAGCGTGTATACAGGAAACTGTATCGGGGGTTCGAATCCCCCTTTCTCCGCCATAAAAGTTATAATTTACATTTATATTTACATAGACAAAAAGTTAAATTAAATGATATAATATATTAAATAGATCAACGACGGAGAGGAGAGGAAAATGCCACATATTAGATTTAGAAAAATTGAAACGCATCATGTGAAAACGCTTAGTGAGACATTGCTCAAACCACTAGCCACTGAAATCAAGTGTGCAGATGATTGGCTTACTTTCGAACACATTCAATCAACAGGATTTTGTCATGGAAAGAGCCACGCTGGTAATCCTTTTGTAGAAGTCTTATGGTTTGAACGTGAAAAAGAAGTCAAAGATAATGTCGCAAAGCTGATTACAAATGAGATAAAAAAATTAATAGATTCAAAGGAAATTACCGTAATATTTGTGCCTCTTCAGGAGGTGAATTATTATGAAAATGGAGAGCATTTTTAGAGCCTAGTTTTCTAGGCTCTTTTTTTTAGAGTTTCAAGGAATATTGTTATGATGGTGTCACATTTTATCTTCTTCATATTATTCTTCTTAACTTAGTATAAGTACGAAGGAAATAATGGGCAAAAAAAGTCTTACTGATACCTAATTCAGGGGTTTCGGTCTCTCTCTTTGATAATTTTTAAAAATATAGATATCTCAAATAGAAAAGAGGTGAGTGAATGCAAATACTTCAATATTTCAAGCCAAAATCAATGATATATACTGGTGTACATAAGGAAGATAACACAAAGATTATCCATTACCAGTATGATTCTTCAAGTTATGAAATTTTAGACAGCATTGTTTCAACGAAATCGTGCAAGCACTACCTACAAGTTATCGGATTGGCAAACGTAGAAAAAATTCAGGAAATATGCAATTATTATGCTATTGATCCTTTGATTAATGAGGATATCTTGAGCGTCAATCAACGAAACAAGTTTGAAGTTAAGGAAAATTACATTTTCGGTACTTTTTCTTTTTCATATTTAAATAGCAAGAAAATTAATGAAGATTACATAAGTATTGTGATGCTTGAAAATGTCATTTTGACATTTCATGAAACGACCCCTGTATATTTAGAACCGCTTAAGATATTGATACAAGATCATGAGGAAGTACGTGAGCGTTCCATCGATTATTTGTTTTACCAGATACTTGATATCATAACCGACGGACATTTGGAAATTTATGATATCTTAGAGAGCAATGTAAATGAATTTGAAGAACTACTGCTTGAAACGAAAAATATGGAACAAGATGGTTTTTATCTGGTCCGTAAGCAGCTTTTAAAATTAAAAAATAACGTAACACCAGTCCATGAACAATTGGAAAAGCTTTTATTTAAGAAGCATGGACTGTTTAATCAGGAGAATGCGAATTATTTTGAAGACTTGAAGGATCATTTGAATCGATTAGATAGTAGGTTGAACCAATGCAACCAGCTGACAAGAAACCTTTTGGATCTGCATATGAACAATCAATCTACCAAAATAAATAGGATTATGTCAACGCTTACTCTCTTTTCTGCAATTTTTATTCCGTTATCGTTTTTAACAGGCGTATTCGGTACGAATTTTGTTGATTTCGGAATTTTACAGTATCCGCACGCAGTTTTATATTTTGTGGGGTTATGTATAACCATTGCAGTTTCAATGTTTCTGTTTTTCAAGAGTAGGAAGTGGTTTTAACCATTAAGTCTTCAACTCGCACTTTAAGTGAAGCATTTTTCAATATTAGTAAAACAACAATATTATACTGTACTTTATATAGATAATAACTAAAGAAAATATCTTGAAAAACTTTAGGGAATATCCATATTTTTTGAAATGGAGTAAAATGAACGATTTAACAGTAGGGAGTATTAGAAAACATATTATTCAATTTGCCATTCCTGTTCTTGTAACAAATATGATTCAACTTGTGTATATATTGATTAACCGTATTTGGGCAGGAAAAATTTTAGGAAATGATGCCATTGCCGTGGTCACCATAGCATCTGTCATCATATATGCAATGTTCTCTTTTTCAATAGGGCTTTCAATAGGTGTGAGTACTATTACCGGGCAGTATTTCGGAGCAAAAAAAATGGCTCGGGTAAAAAGAACAGTGGGCACTGCCTTTTTGCTAACGACGATACTAGCTATCATTATGACTGTCGTCATACAGATTTTAAATAAACCTATACTTGAACTACTACAGACACCGCAATCTATTATGGCAACGACTCAAAGTTATATGAATTGGATTAGCTATGGATTTATTTTTCTTTTTTTGCAACTTTTAATTACATTTCTATTTAGATCGATAGGAAATACAAAATACCCCCTTATTGCGTCAACCATCTCAATGGTTGTGAATGCGGCATTAGACCCTTTTTTAATGCTAGGAATTGGCCCGTTCCCCAAAATGGGTGTAGATGGCGCAGCGTTAGGTTTTGTCACAGCAAATTTTGTCGCATTTGCTATTGGTCTATATCTTTTGAAAAAGCATGGGAAGGTATTGGATATTTCGTGGAAAAGATTTTTCAAAATTGACCCACCAATGATTAAAGCGATACTGAAAATAGGAGCACCTACAGGATTTCAAAATGTAATTATTAGTTTAGGACTCACTATTGGGCAGTTTTTTATTGATAAGAGCGGAACAGATGCTGTAGCTGCCTATGGAGCAGTCTCAATGGTGGCTAATATTGTACTTTATTACTCCTGGAGCATCTCAGCAGCTATCTCAGCTATTACAGCGCAAAATATTGGAGCAGAGAAGATCAAACGGGCGGTAAAAGCTCTAAGGCAAGGGTATGCACTGATGTTTTACTTTACCTTGATAGTGGTACTTATTTCTATGATTAAACCAGAATGGTTATTGGTACTATTTTTAAAAGAAAATGGAAATCAAGCTTTTGAAATTGGAAAAATTGGACTAAGAAGTGTGTCCGTATCATATTTATTTATGATCATGTTGATCTCTTATGATAGTTTTTATAATGGCGCAGGAGATACAATGGCAGCGATGATGATAACGATGATAACGCTTTTTGGAACATGGGTGATTCGTATTCCAATGATGTGGTATTTAGATAAATTTTACGGAGTAGAGGGAATATGGTTAGCGCTCGGACTCAGCAATATCGTTTCAGGAGTAGTTTCATTTTTCTATTTTAGGTCAGGTAGATGGAAAAACAAAAGTGTGATGAGGCAGAAAAATTAATTTGACATTAAAAATGGCAAATTAAATTGCATTCGATATTAAAATAAATTAAAAAAACAATTGACAAAATGTATAAAACTAAGTAAAATATGACATATATAAGACTGATTGGAGAAGTTATGTCAATTATGGAAGATTTTATGATCTTAATATGTGCAATATTAATTTTTGGTATACTTTATAAAGCATATAAAATACGAAAGAGTATAATGATGAGGGAAGATATTGAAGAAGAAGTATTAGAACGTGAAATGAATGGACGTAAGAAAAAGTAACCTGTGTTACTTTTTCTTATATAAGGTGGATTGTATAATTAAGTGCAACAGGAAAAAATAAAGGTAATAAAAAAGCCCATAAGAAGGAAGTCTGTTATAATGTAGGTTACGATCAAACATTAAGGAGACTTTAACTTATGAGCTATACCCATATTACCATAGAAGAGCGCGAAAGTATACAGATGATGCTTGCC
>JAPLKR010000027.1 GCA_026387965.1 Fusobacteriota bacterium
CCCGACTCCGCTAGGATAACCTCCAATAAACGTTCAGGGATTTTAAGAATTTTCAAAAAATTATGTAACTGTTTTTTACTGTTTTTTTCAAACTCACAAATTAAGAAGCTCTCTAACTGTTCAAAACTCCTAAAATTTTCATAGAGTAAATTCAACGATAATTTTGAGCTATTACCCATATAGCGAGATGCATCAATAATCGCAGGTCCGGAAAGACCAAAATGTGTGAATCCAATATCACCAACATGGCGCTTAATAACTTTTCCCTCTTCCCAAATGGAAATTTCAACGGATTTCAACCCCATTCCCATTAATGTTTTAAAGGGATTTGTTTTGATCCAAATAGGGGTGAGAGCAGGGGAAATTTTAGTCACTCTGTGCCCTAGCATCCTTGCCAAAATATATCCGTCTCCACTACTACCAAGAGATGCATAAGAGTTGCCTCCCGTTGCAATAACAAGGTGATGGCATTCAAACTCTCCATTAGAAGTTTTGATATAATAATTTCCGTCATACTTAACCTTTGTAACTGCTGTGTTGCAGCGAATTTTTTTATTTTTATTTTTCAAAAATTCTACAACATCCGTAGCTTTTAATGATTTAGGAAACACCTTTCCATCATCACGAGTAAAACTCTCTAATCCATTTTTTTTAAAATACAAAATCAAATCACTGTTAGAAAAACTTTTCAGCACGTGAGATACAAATTTTGTCTGATCCCCGTACTTCTCTTGAAACACTTTTAACTCTCCTGTGTGTGTATAGTTGCATTGCCCACCTCCACTAACAAGTATCTTTTTTCCAACACACTCCATTTTTTCTAAAACAAGTGTATCTAAAGAATTTAGCTGTGCTCCACAAAAGAGCCCTGCTGCGCCTCCTCCGATGATAATTACGTCATATAAGTGCCCCATTATTTTCCCAACTTTTGAAATATTGGCTTTCTTTTTTCAAATAGTGTATAGTAGCCAAACCCAAGTGTTTGCAGTAGTTCTTCCGCTTTGGAGAATTCAAAACCGATATCTATTGCGCGATGAGCATCTGAGCCTACGGTAATAATCTCTCCACCAAGTGATTGGTATAGCTTAAGAATATCTTTTTTGGGGTGAAATTGATCAAGTCGATATCTTGTCCCCGAAGTGTTAAGTTCAATTCCTTTTCCATTTTCAATTAATTTCTTAAAAATCACTTCTAAAATATCTCTATGTAACGTAAGATCAACATCTTTTGTCTCAAATTTTCCATACCTTATAATATAATCTATATGTCCGTATACATCAAACTCTGAAAAATTTTCCATGCACGCTAAAATTTCTTCAAAATACCCTTGATAAAATTGAAATTGGGTCTTCCCTACTGCATATTCTGTCGCATCAAATCCAACATCATGCCCGCAAATTGTATGCGACGAAGCAATAATAAAATCAAACGGATATTTTTGAGCCACCTCTTTCAAATGTGCTTTAATCTGTGGTTGCATTCCAAATTCAATGCCTAAACGGATATCTAATTCTTTTTGATGAATTTCTTTCAGCTTTAAAATTTCATCTTGGTAATTTCCTAAATTTAACCAATCTTTCGGATCAGAAAGAAATGGGTTTTCGTGCTCATAATGGTCTGTGATATAGATTTTTTCAAGACCTTTCTGCTTTGAAATGGATATAATATTATCAAAATTTTCTTGACTATCTGGTGAAAAATTTGAATGTAAATGGCAATCTGCTTTTATCATTACCTTCTCCTAAAAAATAATTTATGGTAGTCTATTTCCTCGTGACAAAATAAATAATTTATACCACTCCTCATTACTTAGTTCAAAATTAAGGCTCTCTGTGGCGTTATAAATCCGTTGTAAATTAGTAGTTCCAATGATAGGTTGGATCCCCGCTGGGTGCTTCAAAAGAAACCCAAGTACAATAGCTTCGTGACTTACGTGATATTTTGAAGAGAGCTCCATTACATAGGCTTTTGTTTGATGAATGTTGGTACCTTCTCCTGAAATGTCGCTCCCTGAAAATTTACCTTTTGCTAAACTCTCCCATGCTTGTATCTGAATTCCATGAAGTTTGCTATAGTCTAAAAGCCCAGGTGAAAAAAAGTGCTTAGAACCTTCACTTCTACCCGCTAATATTTGTTCTTCTAAAAAACCCACCTGTTCAAGACTCATTTGCATTTGATTTATTATGATGGGGAAATTAAGATATTTACTTAAAAGTTCTATCTGATAACCATGCATATTCGAAACCCCTAAATGAGAAAACTTACCTTGATTTTTTAATTTATTAAGTGTGTCTGCCACCTCTTCTATCTTCATTAATAAGTCTGTTCTATGAAGAAGAAGTATATCAATTTTATCAATATTCAATCTTTTCAGTATTCCCTCAACACTTTGAGTTATCCACCCATGAGATAAGTCATAATACCCAAAAGGAAAGGGATCCTCAAGCTTAATTGAGCATTTAGACTGAAGTATCATCTTTTCTTTAAACTCAGGCCGTCTTGCCAGCGCTCTAGAAAAAACTTCTTCAGATTTTCCACGACAATAGATATCTGCATGGTCAAAATAATTAATACCGTGTTCAAAGCATAGTTCAATTATTTTCTCAGCTTGGATAATGCTCTCAAGTGTTATCGCAGAGCTATCCCAACTCCCACCCATATTCATGCAACCATAGATTAATCTAGATGCATGAGGAATAATTTTTTGAATAGAAATCATACATCCTCCGTTTTTATTTATATTGTATCACAGTGTCATTAAAAAGATAACAAAAAAGACCCTAAAAAATTTTAGGATCTAAATATTTTATGCGTACATCTCTTCTAATTTGCTTTGTAGCTCTTCATCCGAGATAAATTCGTCGTAAGAGGACTCTCTGTTAACTGCCCCTTTAGGCGTTAATTCAATTACTCTATTACACACAGTTTGAATAAACTCATGATCATTTTCAATTAAAAGAATGGTTCCTTTAAATGCCGATAGTCCATTATTTACTGCTGTAATAGATTCAAGATCTAAATGGTTGGTTGGCTCATCAAGTACCAGCACATTCGCACCACTCAGCATTAATTTAGAAAACATACATCTTACTTTTTCTCCACCTGACAAAACAGAAACTTTTTTAAATACTTCATCTCCAGAAAAAAGCATTCTTCCTAAAAATCCTCTCAGAAAAGTCTCGGTTTGATCCTTTGGAGAATACTGTCTGAGCCATTCTACAAGATTTTCTTGACTTCCATCAAAGAAGTTTGCATTGTCTTTAGGGTAATAATTTCGTGACGTTGTTACCCCCCACGTAAAACTACCACTATCTACTTCAACCTCTCCCATAAGAATTTGAAATAGTAGGGATTTTGCTCTCTCATCACGACTTATAAATACTGTCTTATCCCCAGGATTAATTGAAAAAGTAATGTTGTCTAAAACTTTTTCACCATTGACTGATTTTGTTAATCCTTCAACTGTTAACATGTTGTTTCCTGCATCTCTATCTGGTGAAAACCCAACAAATGGATACCGTCTTGAAGAGGGCTTAATGTCTTCTATGGTTAATTTTTCAAGTAGTTTTTTTCGCGAAGTTGCTTGCCTTGCTTTTGACGCATTTGATCCAAATCTTGCAATAAAATCACGAAGGTCTTTTGCTTTTTCTTCAGTTTTCTTATTTTGATTCTTCATAAGTTGAAGGGCTAGTTGACTCGATTGATACCAAAAATCATAATTCCCAGGCGTTAGTCTAATTTTGCCAAAATCCACATCGGCCATATGAGTACATACTTTATTCAAAAAATGGCGATCATGTGAAACGACAATAACCGTATTTTCAAAATTCAACAAGAACTCTTCAAACCACATAACAGCTTTAATATCTAAGTGATTCGTTGGCTCATCGAGTATAAGTACATCAGGGTTTCCAAACAAGGCTTGAGCAAGTAGCACCTTTACCTTTTGTTCAGCAGTTAACTCTTTCATTAATTTAGAGTGCTTATCTTTTGGGATATTCAGACCCACTAGGAATTTACCCGCATTTGACTCTGCTTCCCATCCATCAAGTTCAGCAAAACGTTCCTCAAGTTCAGCAACTCTCATCCCATCTTCACTTTCAAAATCCAAATCTGGTTTAGAATAGATATAATCCTTTTCTTTCATAATTTCTATTAATTCTTTATGCCCTTGGAGCACTGTAGTTAATACATCATACTCATCAAACTCAAAGTGGTTTTGATTCAATACAGAAAGTCTCTTTTTTGCATCTAATATAATTTTCCCAGTATCAGGATCAATTTCTTTAGAAAGAATTTTCAAAAAAGTGGATTTTCCAGCACCATTCGCACCAATAACGCCATAACAATTTCCTTCAGAAAATTTTATATTTACATCATCAAAAAGTTTTCGTCCTCCAAATTGTAGACTCACATCAATAACGTTTAACATTGCTTGCACCTCTTTATAATAATTATATTCTCTATTATACCATATTTGCGGGTGTATTGACAATAGTTTAAAAAACAAAAAAAATAGAAATTAATCTACTTTTTTTATTTATTATGCTTGAGCCGTTGTATTAACTGTATGGACTTGGTCCATTGTATGCCCATGATTTCCAAAATTTTGAGATGGAATATGCATAGCAGTATAACTATTTTCAGTTATTATTTTCGAATCATTATCTGCAACCATTTTATGTTTTGATTCACTACCACTAAAACTTGCTACTAACCCGTCACTTTGTTTTCCATTTTCACTACTCTTTTGTTCAGGAAGAAAACTGTATTTTGAATATTGATAATTTATACCATATCCATATATATTTTGTCTAGATATGTTCGTAAGCATATTATATGATGATGTTAGTGATGCTCTGTAGTCACTCATTGTACTTGCAAAACCCACTGATGACACCAGAATCACAGCACCTAAAATCATTCCTAAAATCGATAATTTTCTCATATTTGCCTCCCTTAATTTTAATAGTTTTGATACCCTAAGTCTACGCAAAAAACATTATGCAATCTCTTAAAATCAACTCAATTATTTTGTCATATAAAAATCTCAAATTTTATGATAGAGAATTTTGCTAAGATATGATAAAATGTTAATAGAATGGAGAAAATTATGAAAAAAAAACTGATCTATATAATTTTTTTTATCTTTTCTTTTTATATTTTCGCTGGAGAACTCTCAATCTCTCCTGCCTTGATTTTCCCCTCAACCCTAGATTTTAATTACAACGGTTCAAATAAAGTGGATAGCGAAGCAATGCTCGGCGTGAGCATCGATTATCTTTTCCCATTAACAAGTGACCTGCTTCTTGGTATCGGTGGAAAATTTTTACTTCCTGCAAAATCTAATCAAACAAAAAGTGTTGGAAACTCTCTATTTAGTATGGCTACTCCTTATGTAGATATGTGTTATATTGTGTTTCAAAACGATAAATTAGAGCAGGAACAGCAAAATATTAAACAAACATTTCTAGAATTTCAAGCAGGCTATCCCATTCTCTATGGAATCAATCAAACTAGCTTTACTCAAATTTCTGGGCTTGAAAACACCCGTGCAAAATCAAATTACTATTTCGCAGTAGGACTTGGTACAATCCAAAATCATATCTTTGCAAATGTACTTTATACCATTCAATTATTTCAATTGAGTGGACAAAATTCATCTAATGAGTGTGTTCACGGAAATCTTTGGTTTCCGGCAACGCAGCTAAACATTGGATATACACTTTAGGAGCATAATTTGAAAAAAATCGAACTACTTTCCCCAGCGGGAAACCCAGAAAAACTAGAAGTAGCTTTTCATTATGGAGCCGATGCCGTTTACCTTGGCGGTCAAATCTTCACAATGAGAGCCATGAATTCTAACTTTAACCATGATGAACTTAAATGGGCTGTTGAATATTCTCACAATCTTGGTAAAAAAGTCTATGTTACTGTTAACACAATCCCTTTTAGCAACGAACTTCCTGCCTTAGAAGAATATGTAAAGTTTTTAAATACCATCAAAGTTGACGGGGTTATCGTATCAGATCTTGGCGTTTTCCAAATGGTTAGAGAAAATACCAATTTAAATATCAGTATTAGCACACAAGCGAGTAATACTAACTGGAAAAGTGTCAAGTTATGGCACGATATGGGAGCAAAAAGAATTGTACTTGCCCGTGAACTCTCGCTTGATGATATTAAAATTATCAAAGATAATGTTCCTACCGTTGAAATTGAAACTTTCATACATGGGGCAATGTGCATGTCTATCTCTGGTCGATGTCTTCTGTCAAACTATTTAACTGCAAGAGATGCAAACCGTGGGGCTTGTGCTCATCCTTGTCGTTGGAAATACTACCTTATGGAAGAGAAAAGGCCAGGTGAATTCTTCCCCGTTTTTGAAGATGATAATGGGGCTTATATTTTTGATTCTAAAGATATCTGTACCATCGAAGTATTTGATGAACTGCTTAATGCAGGTGTAGATTCTTTAAAAATAGAGGGACGTATGAAAGGCATTAATTATGTTGCTTCCGTAACTAAAGCCTATCGTGAAGCTTTAGATAGCTTCGAAAGTGGCAATTATAACTATGACTCTAAATGGTTAGATGAACTTCAAACAGTAAGCCATCGTCACTATATCCCTGGGTTTTTAAAAGGAAAGCCCGATAGTCAATCACACAACTATTTTGATGCCTCATATAAACAGACCCATAAAATGGTGGGAAAAGTAGAAGCTATCGAAGCTGGACTATATAAAATTGCTGTTCGAAATCAAATTAAAGTTGGCGATGAAGTTGAGGCAGTAACACCTCATCCTGGAATTAATAAATTTATTTTAGGTAAAATGCTAGACTTTGAAACAAAAGCAGAAATTTCAGTAGCAAACCCCAATTCAACTGTGTTAATAGCATCAAGTATTCCTCTACAAGTACTTGATTTATTAAGAGTAAAATCAGAAAACGAAACTAGAGGAGGAGAGAGATAATATGAAAAAAATAATGATTACTGTTTTAGCTACAACCTTTGTCGGAATGGCTTTTGCTGCAACTGCTTCAAAACCTGCTGCCCCAGTAATACCACAAGCCAAAATAAATAGTACATCAGCTACAATGACAACTACAACCGCTGTTAATCAAAATAATTCTGGCACAGCTGCACTGGTACAAGCACTTTCAACTGTTTCGGGCGGTTCTATTATTAATGCTAAGCCAAGCACTATGTCACTAACGACTGATCAACAAAAAACAGGTTATGCCTTAGGAACTTATATGGCATTTAGCATTCAACAAAGTGGTTTCCCTGCTACGAATAGTTCCGTTTATCAAGGGGCACAAGATGCTCTCGCTGGAAACGCGAAAGTAAGTTACTCTCAAGCACAAACTATCATTCAACAAAGCGTTAACATGCTTAAATCAAATCAAGTTACATCACTTGCTCAACAACGACAATTAGGTTATGCTGTGGGCGTAAGTGTAGTAACAAGTATTAAAAATTCTCAATTTCAATATGATCAAGCTACTTTTATCGCCGGCCTTCAAGATACCCTTAACAGGGTACCACGAATGAGCAGCGACCAAGTAACCAATATTCTAAACGCAGCAGCAAATCAATTCCAATCTAATCAATCTCAAGGAGGAAATGTGTCAGCACAAGACAATTTACAAAAAGGTCAAGCATTCCTAGCACAAAATGCTAAACAAACTGGGGTGGTTACCCTTCCTGACGGGCTTCAATACAAAGTTGTCGTTCAAGGAAAAGGTGCTAAGCCAAAAGCAACTGATACTGTTACTGTAAATTATGAAGGGACTACCATTGATGGTAAAGTATTTGATAGCTCGTACCAACGTGGAACTCCAATTTCTTTCGCACTTAATCAAGTTATTCCAGGATGGACCGAAGGCGTTCAACTTATGACAGTTGGTTCAACGTATATGTTCTATATTCCTGCAAATCTTGCTTACGGTAATCAACAAGTTGGACCTTATATCGGACCAAACTCAACACTTATTTTCAAAGTTGAACTGATTAAAATTAACTAGTAACTTTTAAATGGGACATTCGGATTCATCAAATTTTGTACTGACCCCCAAAAGTTAGAAAAAAAAATAAACAGCAGAATAGCTGGTATGTCCCCGGAATTGAACCGGAGACATACCAGCTAATTTACTTTTAATACGCTTGTTATTATAGTAGTAAATATATTCGTAAACAGCAGAGTATACCGCCCAAAAAATTAGAACAGAAAAAATACAGTTACAAGTTACGGGGCACTGAAATATCAAGAGCTAATCAAGCGTGGAGTGCCGATATCACATATATTGGAATTGACGGAACAAATGTGTATTTGACAGCTTTTATTGATTGGTATTCAAAAGCAAACTTGGCTTACAGTATTTCAAATACGATAGATACTTCTTTTGTGACATTTGTACTAAATGAAGCAATTCGAAAATGTGGAAATCAAAAAATCTTTAATACAGACCAAGGTTCTCAGCATACCAGTAATGCTCATACTGAATGAAAATCAAATAGCAATATCAATGGATGGAAAATGCAGAGCGACTGATAACATTTGCATTGAGTCTATTGTATCTTCATTGAACTCAGTAGCTCTATAAAGATAGTGGTACTCGTCTTTGACCTTGATATAGATCTCATTTATTATATCCTACCCATTTTTTTCTTTTGAATTTCTGAAAATAGAATAGATTCGTAGTCAACTATCCAATGTTCAATTGTACTGTAATCTACAAACATATCTCGATGTGACAAAACTTCTTTTACCTGTCGAGAACTTAATGGATTGTTTAGATAATAATAAAATGATATCTCTATGATTTCCTTTGGAAAGTGTCTTTCTTTAAATAGGGCCTATTCTTTATCTATTCTCTCTTTTCTTCCGTTTCCTTTAAGTTTATCACTTATAAAAATTCTTTACAACAGAACCTTCATTTCTGATAATAAACAAATCTTCCTCTTGAACAATTTTATACATTCCTGTCTCTTCATTTTTTATGATCGACTGAATTATTTTATTATAAAATGCATCACTATCAATCAAGTCCGCTTTCTTGCCACAGTCTTCATATAAAAAAAAATTGCATAGTGAAAGCATATCATCTAAGTTTCTACTTTCAAATGAATTAAACATTTCCTCTTTTTCATACTCTATGCAAAGTTTTTCGAAGATATTTCTTATATGATGGCTATTAATATACGCTTTATTGAAATCAAGGTGAATTTGATGACTTGAATTTCTTGGAGCTATTAGCGCAACAAATAAAATCCCATCCTTTTTTAAAACTCCCATTAATTTTATTATAACCATTTCTATCTCATCTAGAGTCATTCCATACAACATATGTGAGCACATGATAAAATCAAACTTTTCCGCTGTTTTGAATTGATGAATTGATTGATGAATAATTTTAGAATTAGGATGTTTAAAGTTATTACAAAAATCCCATATAGGTTCGATAACATACGCTGTCTCAAACTCTTTGGCTACAAAATTTGTTATCACACAATCTCCTATACCTACATCTAAATAACACTTCTTACTCTTTAGCTCATCTACATGGTTTTGAAATATACTAATAATATTTTCTCTATGTTTTGAAGTTTTATCTAACACTTCAATCGCTTTTTTATAATCATTTTGTGAAATATTCATTACAAGCCTCATTTCAATTTATCACATAATTCATAACGTCTATATTGAGCGCCAGTTACTTGACTCATAAAGTTTTAACTATTAATAATCTAATATATTTGATTGCTTTGGTGTGAATTTTGAGTTTATCACAACTATCTTTAATGAATATGTAGGTGACGATGACGGTTTCTTGTTAAATGATACTTTAACTTTCATAGTCTATGGCTCTTTTTCGAACTATAGCATCTCACAAATATACTTCTCAATTCGGTTTAACCCTTCAACTAAATCGCTAAAACTGCAAGCATAAGAGAGCCTAATATAGTCGTCAAACCCTTGCCCAAAATACTTTCCTGGAATACATGCTACACCATACTCTAAAAGCTCTGTACAAAATTCCTCACTTCCTTTAGAGAATTTTTCGATACAAATAAAGAAATAAAAGGCTCCGGAGGCCTCAACCATCGAAAGCCCCATCCCTCGCAAGCGCTTCACACCGTAATTCCTATT
>JAPLKR010000046.1 GCA_026387965.1 Fusobacteriota bacterium
ATACTATTTCAGATAAAGAAATTAGAGACGTAGCTACTCAATTGAATAACAGACCAAGAAAAGTACTTAATTACAAAACGCCCCATGAAGTTTTCTGGGCGGACCTCAATTCTCAATTAAGTTGCACTTAATTTGACAATTTCATATCAATATAAAATTTTGTATATTATTTTCTTTACTCCGTGTACTTTTTAGTGAAAACAATATTCTCCTCCTTGCAATATTAATGACTTTTCTGTACAATAAGGTATATCGATTTCAAGGGGGTCCTATGAAAAAATTCTCATTCTTCTCACACTGACACTTTCGCTCTCACTCTTTTTTTCAGGTTGTGCTAATCTACCTTTTTTTGGAGCAATCAAAAAACACTCTATGTAACTCTTGCACCAAATGCGCCACAAACTAAAGTATATATTAATAACCAAGTTGTGGAGATCATTAATGCTAAATCCAATAGCTCTGTAAATTACCATGTTTCAGCCTCTCCAGGCAGCAACTATGGTATCCAAACCATTCTGATGAATAATGATACTCAGTTCGTAGGCACATTAAGTCAAAACTTGTATGTAAATGTGAATCAATATGGACAAGTAACACAGCACAATTAAATTAAATAAAAGGGAAGAGCCCTCGCTCTTCCCTTTTATTTAAACTTCTAAAAAAACACTATCTACTTAATCCTCAAAAATTCCATAATCAGAAGCTATCCAAGTGCATTGTGTAAAATCTTCAAATTTCATTTTTAAATTCAATAATAATTTTTCATAAGCTCTTAGATCTGACTCATTGTAAATCTTGATTTCAGCCACATCGCCTCCTATTTTATTAGAAACTTACAAAAAAATTATTCCCATGTGTGTCATTTTAAACTATAGATAGTATAACAGAGGAGTTATCTATTTTCCCCCAACATCTACTCAATAATAGCCGTTTACTATTTTACTTTTTTATATTTTTGCTCGAGTAGCATATCTTTTAGCTTGATAAGGCGCGTTCGGCTACTTCGTTCTCCCTCTTCAAGCTTCATTATAATGTAACGTATCGTTTCAACCAACTGAGGAATAGTGACGTATTCAAGGGCATTTACACGCCTTCTCACTTTTTCAAGCTCGGCAGCTAGCATCTCTAATCCCTTCTCTAGCTCAGCAAGTTTTATCATATCGCGTCCCACGCTTTTTAATTCACGAATAGAAATATCTATATCCCCTGGCGTAGTAAGCAGTGAGTAATATCCGACATCTAACTCGTGTGAAAGTTCGAACCTTGGAACTGAAACGCTCATAATACTCTTTTTTTTTATCTCAATTTCTGCAAATTTCGAACTATTAATAAGCAAATCATGTGCATCTTCTGCCTCCATCTCTGCCATTTGTAGTGCGAAATTTTGAGTTGCACCAAGTAGTCTGCTTTCCACAATTTTTCGAAGAGTTTTTGCCTCTTGCAATATGATGATAAACTGCTTCATCATCTCATCACGTTTATCTTTTAACATTTTATGCCCACGTCTCGAAATGAATAACTTTTTTTTCAAAGAGGTGAGCACCATCTTTGTAGGATTTACATTCAACCTCTCCATATCACGCCTCTTCTTTGTATCCGTATTTATCTATAAATTTAGAATCAATTCTTTTGAGTTCGCTTTTTGGTAGAATACTGAGTAGTTTCCACCCTAAGTCAAGCGTCTCTTCTATGGTTCTATTGATCTCAAATCCTTGAGATACATAGTATTTTTCAAATTCTGTGGCAAATTTAGAGTAGAGTAAATCCACACTTGATAGCGCACTCTCTCCAAGTATTGCCGAAAGCTCTTTGGCCTCTTTTCCCCTAGCATAGGCTGCAAAAAGTTGGTTCATTGTGCTTGCATGGTCCTCACGGGTTTTGTCTTTTCCTATCCCTTTATCCTTAAGACGAGAGAGTGAAGGGAGCACATCAATACAAGGTTTTATACCCTTCCGATAGAGTTCACGGCTAAGGATAATCTGTCCCTCTGTGATATAGCCTGTTAGGTCAGGAATTGGATGTGTTTTATCATCTTCCGGCATGGTTAGAATTGGAATCATCGTGATGCTTCCCTCTTTTCCTTTAATTCGGCCTGCACGTTCATATAGTGTAGCTAAATCAGTGTACATATATCCAGGATACCCCTTTCTACCAGGAACTTCCTTACGGGCAGCCGATACTTCACGCAGTGCCTCAGCATAGTTAGTAATATCTGTAAGTATCACAAGTACATGCATCCCTAAATCAGCCAAATACTCTGCCGCAGTGAGGGCCATTCTTGGGGTTGCTAGCCTCTCAACCGCTGGGTCATTGGCTAAGTTGATAAATACAACACTTCGCTCTATGGCTCCAGTTTTTTTAAAGTCTGATATAAAAAATTCCGCTTCTTCATAGGTAATCCCAATGGCTGCAAAGACTACTGCAAATTTTTCATTACTTCCCCTAACTGTGGCTTGACGCGCTATTTGAGCCGCTAACTGTGCATGAGGTAGCCCGCTTCCTGAAAATATTGGAAGCTTCTGCCCTCTTACTAGGGTATTGAGCCCATCAATGGCTGAAATACCAGTTTGAATAAACTCTGAAGGATAATTTCTACTGGCAGGATTGGTAGGTAGTCCATTAATATCACGTTTCTCTCGACTGATAATGGCAGGTATTCCATCATAAGGTTTTCCCATTCCATCAAATACACGTCCTAAAATCTCAGGCGAGAGCGTAAGTTCTAAGGCATGACCTAAAAATCTCACTTTGCTTCCATCAAGATTGATTCCCACTGAGTTTTCAAACATCTGTAATATAACACGTGCCCCATCCACCTCTAAAACTTTAGCACTACGAATCTCTCCACTTTCAAGCTCTATCTCAGCTAACTCACCATAGCTTACTTGTGATACTGAGTCTACAATCATTAAGGGACCCGAAACTTCACTAATGGTTTTATACTCTTTTAACATTTCCCCTCCTTTAAGGCAGTCACAGACTCTTGTAAAATAGTGATAATGGCTTTTTTCTCATCTGCAATCTTCGCCTCTTCAACGTACTTCATTCTCCCTATTTGCTCTCTTACTGGCAGAGTAAATAGTCGTTCAAACTCAGGTATACTATCCAATGCTTCACTACATATCTGAAAGTAAGCGAGAATGACTTGTAGCATTATCGCTTGTTTTTCTAAACTTGTGTATGTATCCACTTCATGAAAGGCATTTTGGTGAAGAAAGTCCTCTCTAATTGAACGCGCTACTTCCAAAACAACTCTATCTTGTTTAGATATTGCATCTAATCCCACCAGTTTAACAATTTCAGAAAGTTCTGACTCTTGCTCTAAAATTCTCATCACCTCAAAGCGCATACTGCTCCAATGCTCATTTACTTCGCGGTCAAGAAATGAATCTATTTTTTCTTGATACAGAGAATAACTATTTAACCAGTTAATTGCTGGGAAGTGTCGTCGGTAAGCGAGTGTGGCATCAAGCCCCCAAAAGACTTTGACAATACGCAGTGTCGCTTGGGTAACAGGCTCAGATAGGTCCCCCCCTGGTGGAGAGACTGCTCCAATGGCTGAAATGGTCCCAATTTGACTACCACTTCCCAACACCTCAACTTTGCCGGCACGTTCATAAAACTGTGCAAGTCTCGACCCTAGGTAAGCTGGATACCCTTCTTCCCCAGGCATCTCTTCTAATCGTCCACTCATCTCACGAAGTGCTTCCGCCCAACGGCTAGTAGAGTCACCCATTAAAGCTACTGAGTATCCCATATCTCGAAAATACTCTGCAATGGTTATCCCTGTATAGATTGAGGCCTCACGCGCTGCTACTGGCATATCCGATGTGTTGGCAATCAACACAGTTCTTTTCATCAGAGAGTATCCCGTTTTTGGGTCGATAAGCTCAGGAAATTCATGCAAAACATCAGTCATCTCATTTCCACGCTCACCACACCCAATATAGACCACAATGTCAGCATCTGCCCATTTTGCTAATTGGTGTTGAACCACCGTTTTTCCACTTCCAAATGGTCCAGGAATGGCTGCCACTCCCCCTTTAGCTATGGGAAACAGTGTATCAATGACCCTTTGTCCCGTTATTAGAGGCTCCGTTGGAATCAATTTTTGCTTATAAGGACGCAGTTTTCTCACCGGCCACTTCTGTTTCATACACACTTCATGAATTTTTTTCTGATTATCTTCAATAAGAGCCACACACTCATTAACGCTAAAAGCACCTTCTTTAATCTCTAGCACTCTTCCTCGTATTATTCTATGTGGCACCAAAATTTTAATTTCAACGCTCTCTGTCTCTTGGACTGTGCCAAGAACATCCCCAGCTTGCACTTCCTTATGCACGCCAACAATTGGCACAAACCCCCATTTTTTCGCTTCATTTAAAGCGGTTACATTCACGCCTCTCTCTATTTTTGCTCCTGATATGCGCTCAATTTCAGTTAAAGGTCTTTGAATTCCATCATAAATCTGACCAATAAGTCCTGGCCCTAAATCAACACTAAGAGGTTCCTCCGTAGTATAGACCTCTTCCCCCATTTTAAGCCCAGTGGTCTCCTCGTATACTTGAATAGAGGCAAACTCGCCTCTCATCTCAATGACTTCCCCAATTAACCCTAAATGGCTCACACGAACCACATCAAACATATTGGCATCTTGCATACCACTCGCAACGATGAGCGGCCCCGATATTTTAACAATGCTTCCTTTTTTCTTCATTTAAACTCCCTTTTTAAGTCAACTTCAAAATTAAAAAATTGGCCACGAATTTCGTAAATTTTCATAGTTAAAATTTTAAATTCTAAAACATATCCATTCCAATAGCTTTCTCTGCTAATTCACTGATATGCTCTCCACTTACACCCATACTTTTCCCCTGTGGAATGGCAATAATTGCAGGAATTTCTGACCTTTGATAAGATTTCAATTGCACCTTAAACTCTTGCATTAAAGTTTCTACAACATAAATGATGGCAACATTTTCACTACAAAGTCTCTCAAGCAATGGCTCAAAATGTGATGAGCTGATAACATGTACTTCAAAGCCTAGTCGAGCAAATATCAAAATGCTATCATCCGTCCCAACGACAGCCACTCTATGCATACTGCCCCCTTAAATTTTTCAGAAGTGTCTCATGACTAACACCCATTCGCTTACCTATTATCACCCTTTTAAGTGACCTATATTCAAACTCTTTGGCAAAAGAATAGGCCAAAATTTTCTCATCACTGCTTGAACTGAGTTTACTCTGCCTTACTCTCTCTTCCCATTCGGCCTCTACTGCCCTTTCAAAAGGCTTAAATTTGCCAACTTTCATCAAAACATAGGACTCTTTTATGTGAAGTGTCTGCATTTCAAATATTTTATCTAATTTCGATTCATCATAATCAACAAATTTTTGCCATTCAAATTGAGAGAAATGCCCTCCCTCAATCCATCCATATTCACATACTTTTTTAAATGTTGGCTCAAGTCTTACACGGCAGAGCATTTTCAAGTTTTTATAAAAAATCTCTCTTTTGGCATACTCTTGAAAAAGGGGTACTTTAGATTTTTTAGCTAAAATATCCACCATTTCGAACTGGGCTTTATCCACACGTATATCAATAATATTTCCAATATGTTTTTCATATGCATCAAAACACTCCGCCACACATACTTCTACAAGTTTTGAATTGAGTGGTTCAATAGTGATAATAAAGTTTTTTAAGATTTTTTCTTTTAACTCCTCCACTTTAATGTTACCTTGTGGTAACTGCCCAAGGGGTGTATCCAGCAGTATTGACTTAAGTATTCTTTTTAAGGCTGTAAAATCTCTTTTTATAAGAAAAAAAGCTTTCAGCTCTAAGCTTGAACAATTTTCAATTAAAAATTCTATCGTTTCACCCTGATTTGCTGCTATTTTTTCTTCAAGACTTTTTCCATTTTTATACCCATTTTCAGATAAAATTTTTTCCTCTTGCTCTACCTTTAATGCCCCAATGAGAGCTTGAAGTTTTGCTTTAGAAAACATAGCGTTTTCTAAAGCTTCAATTCTTGAAATGGCATAATAATTACTCATATGCCGCTCCTAACCCCTCTTCTCGTAAAAGTAGAATAAGGCTATCTCTTTTTTCATCTAGCACTTTTTCAAAACTGAAATTATATTCGAATTTCCTAAATTTCAGTTTAAAGCCCCCTCTAAAATTAGAAAGAGCAACCGACTTTAACTGAACTCTAAATTTTTTAACTGATTTTAAAATCAAAGCTTCGCACCCTTTGTGACACTCTGCAACTTCTAATACACACTCCTCCAAAGGCAACTCAAGAGTAGAGAGCATGGTAACAATATACTCTCCCAATTTATCTGAAGATGATTTTTCCAATGCGATTAAAGTACTCTCAAAAAGTGCGTCATAAAACCTTCCCTCTTTTTGCATCTTTAATTTTTTATCCTCTATACTCTTTTGAATGCGTAATTTTTGAAAAAATCCTTCCTCTATCATCTTTTTTTTCTGAGAAAACTCATCTTCAAGTTTACGCATTTTATTAATCTGTTCATTTTTTAACAGTTCTACTGTTTCAGCGTAATTCTGCTCTAACTGGGCTACCTCACCCTCTATTTGAGTTAAAATTCTATTTTTTATCTCTTCAAGTCCCATATCTGCCTACTTAATTCCAAAAACCATAAGCAGTGAAGCAAGAAGTGCTAGTACGGCGTAAGTTTCAACCATTGCAGCAAATGTTATCCCTTTAATAAGCTCTTCTGGTCTTTTTGCAATGATCCCAATTCCTGCAGCTGCTGCTTTTCCTTGATAAATAGCAGAAAAAAGCCCCACCACTCCAATTGGTAGTCCCGCTACAAGGTATAGTAGTCCTGCCAATAGTGACACATTTGGATTGCCTCCAACGATGCCTATTTTGGAAAGTATTAAAAATCCAATCAAAAGTCCATATATTCCTTGCGTTCCTGGAAGTGCTTGAAGTATCAGAGCCTTGGTACTCTTGGTTGGATCCTCTGTAACTACCCCCGCTGCAGCTTGCCCGGCAATTCCAACCCCAATGGCTGAACCTGTTCCTGCTAAAAGGACTGCTAATGCTGCTCCTAGCATTGCAATCAATGTTCCATATGTCATAATTCTCTCCTTTAGTTGTTATATTTTTTAAAATATCTAAATAATTTCAAGCCTGATTTTGTACTCACAATCTTCTACCGCGGTACTTAGAAAACGCAGTTTATATCTCACTGGATTTTCAGTTAGTTTTGATTTTACAGATTTTTGACAAGCTCAAATTTCATTTTTTATGTATGAGTTAAGTGTTTTAAACTCATGCGACTTTATCTTTTTGTATATTTTCTTGGCTCTCTCAGTGGGTTAAATTCTCGTCCATCCCCTTCATAAAATTTTCCAAAAAACTCTATATATTGTAAACGGCTTGCGTGAATGTACGCCCCTAAAGTATTAATCAAAATATTAAATGTATGCCCTATAATCATCACAATAATAAAAAGTACCACTGAGATAATCGAAAATCCAAAAAGAGTTGCTATCGTATTAATAACCGTTGCAATGATTCCCGTGGCAAGACCTAATGCTAAAATTCTTGAATATGAAAGAACATCACTTAAATACCCTGTTATTCCATAAAGGCTCAAAAGACCAATGAGTAGACGTTTGATGATGTTTTTCTCTCTGCGTCCTTGAGTGACTATAAGCCCCAAAGCACCTATAATAGCCACATACATTCCTACCTTTTGAATAGTTGGAAAAAAAAGTAAAAGCACCCCTGCTAAAAACAGAATCCAAAATCCCACATCGAAAAGTGCGCTACTATACTCCCTCTTAAGAATATGCCCCCACCCTTTTAGTAGCAGTCCCACTAAAAGATGAAGCATGCCAAGTACACAGCAAATGACTAGAAGTTTCATAGGGTCTCTCACGGGGTCAAACCAAATGGCCAAATTCCATTCTGGACGTTTTGTTGCAAGTTGAAGGAGATTGCCCCACCAACTTCCAAAAAGTGCCCCAAAGACAATAGTTGATATTCCGCAATAAAAGAGTATCTTAACCATTTTATGTGTTGTCCCAGATATTCCCTTTTGTCTGAGCAAAAAAATGGTCACAAGGGTTATAATCACCCCATACCCTGCGTCTCCAATCATCATACCAAAAAAGACAACAAAGAAGAACGAAAGGAAAAAATTTGGGTCAATTGACTTGTATTTAGGCAGACTATACTGCTTAGTAATCGTTTCAAAATTTGTCGAAAAACGATTATTTGAGAGCAACGTTGGTGGTGTATCACCCTCCTGTACGCACTCACTCTTCATACTCACACCTAAAGAGTTTACGAGATTTTCTAGCACTTTCTCATCCATTTTGGCTATCCACCCTTGTAAAATAAAGGTGTATTCTAGCGAGTATAGCTTATCTTTGGCGCTCTCTTGTTCCATCTGAATTTTTACATAGTCACACGCTTTTTCAAAAAGTTCAATACCTTTTGCATACTCTTTAAATTTTTCTTCAATAACTTGCTTATCTTTGAAAAGTTCTGCTAAATGTTCCTCTTCACTTCTCACTATCTCTTTAACGCCAACACCAAATGGATAGTGTGAAAAATTCGCCACATTAGCCTCTTGCTTTTTTAACATCTCGATTATCTCGGCTTCCACTTCACGGTGAAAAATTAGCGCAAAATATCCCCCTTGAGATTTGACTGGAATCTCTCGATACTCACATAGTTTTATCTTTTCGCTCTCGAATTTCAGTTTATTTTCAACCTCTTTAAAATTTCCTACGATGAACTGGCAGTGATTTGAATTATAGTGAAGAGGAATCTCTAACCCCTCGTAGCACTTTATGCCCAATATAGTGCTTTCACATTTTTTTATCTCTACAAGTAGTTGATCGTAGAGCAACGATAATTCTAAACACGTTTCACCTTTTCTAACTGCCTCATCATATACAACTTTCCAGGTCTCTGCTTCAAAATTCATCGACAAAGCTTGATAAAAGATCGTTTTTTTTCGAGTATCATAAGTTTGTAAATGTTTTAAAATGCGCCCAAAGTTTTCATAAGCACTTTTGGCTCTCTCACTAAGTAAACTATTTGATTTTTTTTTTACACACTCAATTTGTTCAACACACCCAAATTTCATCAACGCTTCAATGCATTTCTCCTTTTGAGTTACCATTCCTAATAGTGTGACTTTTCTCATCTCAACGATCGCCATAGATAACCCTCGAACATGCTATTTCTATATCTTCACTTGAAATGGTTAAAGGTGCGTGTAATAATTTCATATTCATCACCTTAACATGCACCATCTCATTTTCGAATGCTTTTGAATTCTCCTGCTCAATTACTCGAAGTTGAAGGGAGAGAGCTTTACCTCTCTCTGCATAAGCTAACTTTATAGACTCTGTTTCATTTTTTAGGTGCTCTTCAAGCTTTAAGCGTCTATTTTTCAACCGTAGAGTTTGTAAATTTTAAAACTCTTGAATCGACTCTACCCAATTTTTTTGCATATCCCCCCCTGTATATAATATGATAAAATTTATATTACTTACCAACACTGCCCTCTACTAATGGACTTGTTACAACAGGTGGAAGCGTTAAATATTTTCCAACCATATTTGTGTCACTATAGTATAGTCGGTTATATTTATCATAATTATTGATGATTTTTCTTACATAGTTTTGTGTCTCTTGATAGGGAATATCACTATCACGAAGGGTAGGGTTCTCTTTCTCCCACCGTGAAACTGCCCCTGGTCCCGCATTATACGCCGCTGCTACCTTCAAGATATTTCCATTGTAACGGTTCATTAATTTTTCAAGATTTTGACTGCCTAAATCAATATTGTATCCAGCGGTAAGAAGCTTATCTCTCGTAACTCCCGTATCATACCCCTTCGCCGTTGGAAGCGTTAGCTGCATCAATCCATACGCAGACGCTGGAGAACTGGCGCCTCTATTAAAGGAGCTCTCTTGACGAATAATAGCATAGATAAGGGACGGAGGCAGATCAGTTTTTTTTGCTGCTGCTGCAACTTCTTGAGAGTAATAGTTTGGAAAAATAAGTGGTACAAAATTTGAATAAGCGTAAATTGTTCTGAAATGTTTAATCGCTAAATTGAGCGAACTCGCATATTTTTCTTGAGCGTTGTATATTTGAGTTTGAAGGTATACAAAGTAGAAAATATTTTGACTTTCAAGTCCACTATTTTGAAGTAACATATTTGCCCCCACATAAAATTTCATACTTAAGAGCGCCTCAATTTGAAGCGTTAAACTCTTATACTCACTTCCTACTTTTTCAATAGGATAATTATTAATAGGAGCAGAAATGCCTAAATTCTCTAACGCATACTCATAATAATAGCTATTGAGATTATACTTTATGATCTCTTGAAGGTATTTTTGATTCTTTGTAGCGGTATACTCTTGAAAACGATAATACGCACATAAATCAAGTGTCGGGTACGCTCTCATTATCTTTTGCTTGGTCTCATTAGCTAAACTCGCTTGTCCACTTTTTTCATAGCACTCGATCAACATCTCTAGTGAACTATTATCTGACTGTTTGAT
>JAPLKR010000121.1 GCA_026387965.1 Fusobacteriota bacterium
AAAACAATATTGGAACTATCTTTAAACTCTTGAATAAAAATTTTATCTTCATATGGATGTAATTTAATTAATAGTAAAATATTCTCATTCTTCAGAAATTCTTCAAATTTATCAAAATCAAATATTTCAAATCCAAAAATATTCTTACTATTGAAAACTCTTCCATCTTTTTTATTTTTATATCCCTTCCTATAAGTCGGCATATAAAAAACTACTTTTTTATAGTTTAGATACTGTGGTACTATTTTACCTAGATTCCCATTGATAAATAGAGCATCTGTTCTTGGTTGTCCTGTAATAACAATTTTTTGAGGAAAGCAATGGAATGCAGACGAAAAAATTATACGTGTTAATGAAGATGTTGCAAAGCGCAGATTAACCGTATTGGCTAAGGATTTTAATGGCGCACCGTCTTCTAAACAGATAATGTTTTTCAAAGGTATCCCATGCCACAGATCAAACTGTTTTTGTGATTTTGCTTTAAATTGCCACAAACTTCCACTGCTCGTCACAATATACTTAGTGGTGAAATAGAGTTTGATCCCTTTAAAGCTTTTGATAACTGCCGTGGGTATCCCAAATTTCTCTGTGAGTACACCCGCCACTTTGCTATCAAAACAGAGCCATATCGACTCCTTATCGCTATTAACCTTCATATAATCATAAAATATCTTTGCATTGTCACTAAAATCTGGCTTACTGATAAAAAGTATCCTTTTAGAGGATTTTGGAATCAACATACTCAAACATCTGATCATAAAAAATAAAAAATTTTGCATATATCCCTTCCCGTTAAGAGCCTTTTTGAAATTTTATCCCTCCTCTCTTTGAAGAGAGGAGGGGATGGTAAATAATTACTGATTATATTTTTTAGATAAAACTGAAACTAAATAATATAGCGGCGATAACCAATAATGATATAGTGAAGAAAGTAGTAAAAGGCATCAAAGATATTTAAATTTTCATAATCTCTATAAATTCTCCACTGATAAAATACCGCTTTAAACTTATTACTTGCCCGCGTTCTACTTGCAACTCTGTATTTTGCCAGAGGTTCTTGAACAGAGACAGCTTTTTTTATCTTCTTCAACATTTGTAACCATAGTAGATAGTCCTCACTCATGTTGATCTCTTCAAAATAAAATTTTTCCATTTTTTCTTGATCATACATTACAGTTAAGCAGCCCATATAATTAGATTTTAAGAGCTTCTGATAATCAACACTTTTAGGAACTTTAACCTCCCCTCTCATCACTTCATTCGGGGTGATTTTATAGTAACCGGAAAAAAGAAGTGGTATGTTTTCACGCTGAGCACATCCAATTTGCTTATTTAACTTTTCTGGAAGCCAGAGATCATCGGAATCAAGAAAAGCTATGTATTTTCCTTGTGCTTTTTTTGTTGCGAAATTTCTAGAATTCACAACACCTCGATTTGCTATATTTGTATATACTTTTATTCGACTATCAAATTTAGATAACTTTTCAATTTTTTTCAAAGTTGAATCAGACGAAGCATCATCTACAACAATCAATTCAAAATTATTATAAGTTTGATTGAGTACACTTCTAATTGCTGATTCAACATGCACTTCTGCGTTGTAAGCTGCCATAATAACTGAAACCAGACTATTTTGCTTCACCTTTTTCTCCTCTCTTTCCTATATTCTACAAATAGATATAATAAATATACCTGAGTAAACTTGGAAGTAATTTAAGTACCTCCCTATAATCACGCTCCCTTAATGCAGTTACAACTCGTAACCTATTAATATAGCGAATATTCTTATTAAATATCTTTTCTCTTAGAAGAATTTTATATATTTCAAAAATTTTATCATTTTTGAGTGATAACTTTCGCTGGTTGTGAATATGTAAACGATAGCTGAACACATGAACAGGTACAAATTTATATCTATATCCTTTGAGCAAAAGTTGAATATTGGTGATACTATCATCAAGTCCATCAAAAAGCCTTGGTGTTTTACAATAGAAATCATAAAACTCTTTCAATTGCTTTAAAGCAGCGTGTGGATATAAAAGCATTCCAGGAGTCACAAATTGATTACTACCATAGAAATATACCCTCTTACTATTCATTTTTTTCTCAATTTTGTTTTTAAAAAGCGTTTTAAATAATGACTTTTTTATTACTTCGCCATTTTCATCAATTTTATACCCTTCAAAGAAAATAACTTCATTTTCTTTAGGCGAATTTTCAACCGCTAACTCATAAAAATTATCAGAAATATCATCATCTTGATCAACAATATGAATGTAATCACCCGATACTTCTAAAAGTCCCCTTCTCCGAGACTCTACCACGCCACAATTTGCTTCATTTTTTTTTATGATAATTTTGATTTTTTCTGGAAATTGCAACTCTTGAAATAGTTTTTCAATTACAAACGTTTCGCTCTCCATGGAATCAATAATGGTTATTATTTCATGATCATATCCCTTAGAAATGAGCCAATGACTATTTTCAACTAACGACTCTAATAACTTTTGAAAATACATTCCACCATTATAATATGTTATAAGTGTCGATATCTTCATTCTATCACTCTTTTCCCATTATTTTTAGTGATTTATACTTTATATAGGCTAGAATTCTATATCTCAAACTTCTACTCAACATATAAAGCGTCTCAAACAGGGAAAAATCATTGTTTTTTCCAATCATCCACCCTTCTCTCATTGCATTTGCGATATCACCAATACTTCGTGTTCTCGCACTGACTCCTCCAACATCTTGAATGGTAAGAACTTCATCAATTTTAACTGATTTTATGCCTTTTCTAACTATTCTTATGACAAAATCTTTATCTGAAACCACTTTAAATTTTTCATCAAAGTAGCCATATTTCTCATAAATATCTTTTATTACAAACAACGTCGGATGATTAAATCTCATATCATTTGCCGTAAATCCGTTTACATTTTCAAAAATTATTCCACTAATATTATACAGAACCTCTTTGTCTCTACAAATTTTTAAATTTCCATAGACTACATCTACCTGCACACTCTCTTTAAATCGTTGCATTACTTTAGAAAGTACGTTACCATCTATATAATAATCATCTGAATTTAAAAGTCCAACAACCACTCCAGAAGTTAACTTAATCCCCTTATTCATTGCATTATATATTCCGCTATCTCGCTCACTAATACATTTTACCTCAATACCTTTTGACTCAAGAACGGGAATATTCTTCTTAATAATGTCAAGTGTATTATCTTTCGATGCGCCATCAATAAAGATATATTCGAGTGGTCTATATGCTTGTTCTAATATTGAATTAATTGTTCTTTGTAGTGTCTTTTCGCTATTATAACACACTGTTACCATACTCAACTTCATCGATTTTCCTCAAATCATTTTAATTTTTTACTTTTATATCTCCTATACCCTTTAATGGTATAATTGGTAAAATAGTACATACTTTTAAAAATATTTTTCCCCTCACGCTCACGGTAAATTTTCCATTGATATATAACTGCATTTTCCTTATTACTAGAACGTGACTGAGTCATCACTCTATACTGTGCCAGCGAATCCATGACTCCATAAGCGATCCCCACCGCCTTTAATATGTCAAGCCACAATCCATAATCTTCACTCATTTTCATCGGCTTGAAATATCTTTTTTGTAACTTTTCAACATCATATATCACTGTCAAACATCCCATATAATTGCTTTTAAGTAGTGTTGCGTACGTTACTTCCTCAGGAACACTAACGAGTGATAACAGTTCCCCATTTTCATCTATTTTATGGTAGCTTGAGTAAACAATAGCGCACTCCTTGTCTTTAAGGACTAGTAGCTGACTATCGAGTTTATCAGCATACCAGATATCGTCGCTATCAAGCATCGCAATATATCTTCCTTTTGCCTCTTTAACGGCTCTATTTCTAGCTTTTACCACACCGCCATTGCGAGTTTGCTTAATTACTTTTATACGGTTATCCTTACTGGCATACTCACTGGCAATTTTATAGGTTAAGTCGTAGGAACAGTCGTCTACAATAATGAGTTCCCAATGTGGATACGTCTGTATTAGAACGCTTTCAATGGACTCTGCAATATACTTTTCAACATTGAATGCTGGCATTATAATCGATACTAAATCATCCATCTGAAACCTCCTATACAAAAAATGTTTCTGCAAATAATTTTGTTTCCTTAATT
>JAPLKR010000127.1 GCA_026387965.1 Fusobacteriota bacterium
GATAATTTCGAGTTTCTGACTGAAAATAAGTTTGAAACAGAAGATGGAACGAAACTCTTTGAAGAGTATGAGGCACGAAAATGGGTTAAAGTGGAAGCTTTGACTTATATTAGAGGGCGCAGTATACCGAATGAATATATGATTGTAGATGAAGCACAAAATTTAACACCACATGAGATTAAGACGATAATTACACGTGTGGGTGAAGATACGAAGATTATTTTCACAGGTGATATGGAGCAAATAGATCATCCATATCTTGATGAGACCAGTAATGGACTCTCTTATGTGATTGAAAAATTTAAAGAACAAGAAATTTCTGGCCACGTGAGTTTAGTTAAAGGTGAGCGTTCGAGACTTGCAGAACTTGCATCACAACTTCTTTAACAGGGCTTGTATTTGTACCACATAAAATGATATAATGTTTAACATATCATTTAGGAGGCTAAAGTTATGAGGAAAAAAATAGATATTGATGAAATACTCACAGAATATCTAGGGGAAGCTTCTGAAAAGTGTGGGGAAAAAGAAGATTCAAAAGAGCAACAGGATAAAATTTTTGAACTGCTAGAAAAAATGAATGAAGAATTAAAAGTTATAGATTTATCTAAAGTTGAAGCGAAAATTAGGGTGCTGCACCCGTTTGAACGAGAGACTCTTTCTGTAGAAGCACGCGAATATCTTTCCGAGCTTTTAAAAAGTTACGTATTAGATGGAGGAGCTTTTGAGGCAATCATTAACCGTTTTTATGGACAGTTTGATGTTACATGTAAAGATATTGATTTAGCATTGCACGAATTACGAATACCTAAAGAGATACTTTACAACTAATAAAGGAGAGAAAATGGCAAAAAAATTAGTCATTGTGGAGTCTCCCTCAAAAGCAGGAACGATAAAAAAAATCTTAGGGGCTGACTACGAAGTAGTGGCCTCTTATGGTCATTTACGAGATCTCCCAATAACTAAAATGGGCGTGGACGTAGATAAAAACTTTGAGCCAAGTTATATGACCATTCGAGGGAAACAGGTTGTCATTAAGAAGTTAAAGGATTTAGCAAAAGATTCTGATATTGTATACCTCGCATCGGATCCAGATCGTGAAGGAGAGGCGATTGCTTGGCATGTAGGACACATACTAAATTTAGATTTAAATGAGCCCATTCGTATAGAATTTAATGAAATTACAAAATCAGCTGTATCATCGGCAATTGAAAATTGTAGAAAAATTGATATGAATAAAGTGGATGCTCAACAGGCAAGACGCATTTTAGATAGACTTGTAGGATATAAAATTAGCCCACTTTTGTGGCAAAGTATTGGCCAAAATACCAGTGCAGGGCGCGTGCAATCAGTAGCACTTAAAATTATCTGTGATTTAGAAGATAAAATCAAAGCCTTTATCCCTGAAGAATATTTTGAAGTTGTAGGAGAATTTTCAGATAAACTAAAATTAGATCTACATAAAATTAATGGCAAAAAAGTTGAAAGAATTTTTGAGAAAACGATATTAGATACTTTGGTTTCGAAAACGTTAAAGCAAGAATTTGAGATTATTTCAAATAAGGTAAGCGATAAACAAAATAAGCCGCCACTGCCACTGAAAACGAGTACATTGCAGCAGTTAGCTTCATCACAACTGGGATTTTCTGTAACAAAAACAATGAGAGTTGCCCAGTCACTCTATGAAGGGGTCAAACTTTCAGATGGTGAAACAGGACTGATTACCTACATGAGAACTGATAGCCAAAGGGTTTCAAACGAAGCGATTGCCATGGCAAAAAGCTTTATTGAAAAAACTTATGGAAAAGAGTATGTTGGAAAATATTTTAATCTAAAAGCTAAAGAGGGTGTTCAAGATGCACATGAGGCGATTAGACCTTCTGAAGTTTATAGAACGCCAGAAGCAATAAAATCTTTTTTAAATAATGATCAATTTAGATTGTACCAACTGATATGGGAGAGATTTGTTGTTTCTCAGCTTGCTAATGTAAAATACAAACAACAAGAAATTATTGTAGAATTTCAAGCCTATCAATTTAGAGGGATTGTCAATAAAATCATTTTTGACGGGTATTATAAAGTATTTAAAGATGAAATTGATACACGCGAATTACTTGATTTGCATGGCGCAACGCAGGTGATTTTAGAGAAACACCATGTAAAAGAAGGTATCACGAAAGCTCCAGCGAGGTTAACTGAAGCAAGTTTAGTAAAGCAGTTAGAAATAGAAGGAATAGGTCGACCTTCAACATATGCCGCGATTGTTACAACCCTTAAAGATAGAGAGTATGTAGAGATAGAAAAGAAGCAATTTGTTCCAACTGCGCTCGGATTTAATGTGAAAGAAGAGATGGAAAAGAACTTCCCAAAAATCATGAATATTAAGTTTACCGCTCAAATGGAAAATGAACTAGATGAAATTGCTGAAGGAAAATTAGAGTGGCAAAAAGCATTGGGAGAGTTTTACGGAGAGCTTTCAAAATCTCTTTCAAAATATTCTAAAAATATTGATACGATTAAAAGTGAAGGTATTGATACAGATTTAGTGTGTCCTGCGTGCCAGAAGGGCATGAAATTGAAGACGGGACGTTTTGGAAAATTTGTTGAATGTCATGATTATCCAGAGTGTAAGACACGTGTAAAACTACCTAAAACACTTTTGGTTTCGCTTGAAAGTAGTTCAGGGCCACTTATTTTGAAAGATAGTGTCGATCTAGTCGAACTTACTAAGCCACCTCTGGTGAAAGCAACAGATGTGAAGTGTCCACAGTGCCAGAATATTATGGAGTATAAAATTGGTAGATTTGGACCGTATTTAAATTGTTCAAGTTGTAAAACGAACTTATCTATTCCGAAAGCATTTCATGTGGATTTAGATCAAGAGCCAATTGTACTAAATGAACAGTTCGAAGCTAAAAAAATTCATGATGATACTTTAATTGATGCTGCGGGTCCTTGCGATAAATGTGGTGGACGATTTACCATAAAAAATGGTAGATTCGGACCATTTTTAGCTTGCGGGAACTACCCAACGTGTAAAAACATCCGAAGAATAGGCGAAAAAAAATAAACTCAAAGGGCGGTGTAAACTGCCTTTTGTTTTGAAATGAATTAGGAGGAAAGAGAAGATTTTTATCTAGGCAAAGTTGTTAAGACGCAGTAGAGATGTGGACTGAAGAGCAGAATGCTAAAAACTCGTATTGTCGTGGATGCTTTCAGTATATATGGATGGGAAAATAGAATGAATATAGAAAAATAGTTATGAAGGATGAAATAGTGAAAGAGATTCGTGAAAGTGTTAAAAATTCCTGCTTATCACTTCATAATAAATTTGGATATGGGATATGGAAAAATCATATTGAGAAAGTAGTGGAGTATAAAAAAACTTTCAGTAATGTTTGGTGCAGATAAAGAGATTGTTGAAATTTCGACACTACTGTATGATTTAGCTACGATATTAGATTACAATATTCATGGAGAGAATCATATATATATATATATGGGGCACAGCTTGCATAAAATTTTTTATTTTATTAAGTTTCAATCGGGTCTAATACCCCTCCGCTTGCGGAGGGGTAACTAAAATCGCTGTGGCAGCTTGTCCCGAAGGGAAAATTTTCCGTAATACCCCGTTGCTTGAGGCGGGGATAGGGAATTTTAGGGTTGCCATATTTATTAAATTATATGTTTCCAATTGAAAAAATTAAAAAAATTAAACTGTGTATAGTAAATCATAGAGGAAGCAAAAAAAAACGATTTAAAAAGTGTAGAAGAAAAATTTGCACCAAGTGCCGATGCAATGGCACAAATAAAGTGAAATTCATTCATTATTTATTATGTGTATAATGAAGCAAAAATAAATATTGAAGAGGAAAAAGAGTGAATAGTATCAAAGATTGATAGAAGTTTGAATAAATTAAATTAGCGTGCCAAGAGCTAATTGAGAAAGAATATAATGCAATAGAAATACTATTTAAAAGATAACTAGATGAAGTGGAAAAATTCTATTTGCTGATTGAGTCGATCCAGGTCATATTATAGTGTATTGATAAAGCGTATAGAATTTCAGAATTTATCATACCGGCTGCTAAAGACAGGTATCAATGAACTTCAAGAATAGATTCCGTAACTACGACCTGAATGACAAGCGCTCAATTCATTCTCCATATTTAAGAAAACTGCTATAAAATAAAATAAAGTATTGAAAGGAAAAAAATGAAATTTGTTAATGTAATTGGGGCTGGACTTGCCGGAAGTGAAGCGGCACTGGTGCTTGCCAATCATGGAATAAAAGTAAAACTTTATGAATGCAAAAGAGTATGTGGCGAGCACGAGGTGTATAAGTTGCCTCATTTTGCAGAGTTGGTATGTAGTAACTCTCTTGGTTCAAATGATACGACGAACGCAAGTGGGCTTTTAAAAGAGGAGTTGAGATGTTTTGATTCACCTCTTATGAAAGGTGCAGATTTGTATAAAGTACCTGCGGGTCAAGCTTTAGCTGTGGATAGAGAGAAGTTTGGAGCCTACATTAGCGAAACTATTGTGAATCACCCCAATATTGAGGTAATAGAAAAAGAGTTTGATGAAATTAATACTGATGAGTATACTATTTTGGCTTCTGGGCCACTTACAACTGAAAAACTCTCTCAAAATATTCAAACTATTTTAGGTGAGGAGTATCTCTATTTTTATGATGCAGTAGCCCCTATTTTAACTTTTGATTCAATTGATACAGAAAAAGTGTATTTTGCTTCACGTTATGACAAAGGTGAGGGGGAGTATATCAACTGCCCTATGAATAAAGAGGAGTATGAGAGGTTTTTTGAAGCCTTGCAAACAGCTGAGCGTTTTGAAATGAAAAGTCATGAAAAAGTGAAACTATTTGAAGCGTGTATGCCTGTGGAAAAGATTGCTGAACGAGGATTTAAAACGTTACTTTTTGGTCCACTTAAACCAAAAGGACTTACCAATCCGAAAACTGGAAAGGAAGATTTTTCCGTATTACAGCTTAGAAAAGAGAATGTGGCAGGGGAGCTTTACAATATGGTAGGGTTTCAAACTAATTTAAAATGGGGCGAGCAAAAAAGAGTATTTTCACTGATTCCTGGACTTGAAAATTCGGAGTTCGTGAGATATGGTGTGATGCATAGAAATACATTCGTGAATGCCCCAAAAATATTGAATAATGATCTATCGGTAAAAAAGTGTGAGAAGCTATATATGGCAGGGCAAATAACAGGTTCTGAAGGGTATGTATTTGCGATTGCGACAGGTCATTTAGCCGCAAAAAACATTATTTTAAAACTTCAAGGACGGAAGCCACTTCAATTTGATGCGACGACTGAGATAGGAGCGATTTTAGAGTATATGACAACAGAAAACAAAAACTTTCAGCCTATGGGACCTAATTTTGGAATTCTAGCGCCATTAGAAACCCATATTCGTGATAAAAAAGAACGCTATAGAAAATTGGCAGAACGAAGTTTATGTTATATTGAAAAGCGCAAAGCAGATTTCTCATTAACAAATACTCATTAATCTATTTCAATTTTTAAATAATTATGTTAAAATATATTAAAAAATATAAACAAGGTGAGTTATGGTAAAATTTATTATTCATGGAGGATGTGGTGCAAGAGAAGCTCCAAAAATTCCTTTTATGATTTATCATGAAAAATTATCGGAGATAACGCATTTAGGCGTAGAATTTTCAAAAACTCATTCGACCCAAGAGTTAGCGCTTTATCTAGCGCACCTTTTAGAAGATGAGTCAATATTTAATGCAGGTACGGGTTCAAGAGTGCAAAAAGATGGTGAAATTCGAATGTCGGCTGCCTATATGGATAGTCAAAATGAAAAATTTTCTGGTGTTATCAATATCCAAAATATTAAAAATCCAAGTTTTGTGGCGTATAAGCTACAAGGGGAATATAACTCAGTACTTTCGAGCGTCGAGGCAACTCAGTATGCTACAGAAAAGTTAAATCATGAAACTTATAATCCCATGACAAAAATGAGGTGGGAAGAGTACCAAAATGAGTTGAAAGGATATACTGGAACAATTGGCGTTGTAGTGTTAGAGTGTGAAAACCAAGCGATATTCGCGATAACTTTCACAGGTGGAATTGGTTTTGAATCTCCAGGAAGAGTAGGTGATACGCCCACAGTAGCAGGAACTTACGCATCTAAAATACTTGGTATTTCGTGTACAGGCAAAGGTGAACAAATTGTCAATCAAGGATTAGCTGTGAGAGTTGAAACGCGAGTGAGAGATGGCGCGACACTTGAGGAAGCTGCTATGAAAAGTATATTAGAAGCAGAAGAAAAAGGATATTATTTTGGGTTTATAGCAATTGATGTAATGGGGAATATTTTTGCCACTAATACCTCGCAAGCCCAAACGTTTTATAGTATATATGATGGTACAAAAGTCTACACGTTTCTAGATAAGTTAGCACAGTAAATTTTACAAAAAAAAATTGTAGTGATTAAAGGAGTAGAAATGAAGAAAAGAGTATTAAGTAGTTTAGCATTTGTAGGATTTTCCGCTTTAGCACTTGCCGGTACCAGTGGATCAGCCGCAACCAGTCAATACAGAGACATTAATGTGTTTTTGCAATTTACGCCACAAATTGCTAATCAAATTAGCGACTTCAACCAAGTCTTAACGACTCAAGGAATGTGGTCAAAATACGCAACAGAGCCCCTTATTAATACCCATTCAGTGCATTTGACACTTTACCTAACGACTTATAATACAAAATCTCTTCCTGAAATTATTAAAATTGTTAAAGAGGATGCTAAAAGTATGAAACAATTTGCAGTTTCCACAAGTAGTATTCAAGCTTCGACAAGTAATTACGTGATGTTGTTTGTAAATAATTCGAAAAATCCTGATGGAACAAACAATTTAATGCAAGTGTACAGTGATCGACTTGTAGGGGGTCTCTCTCCCATTCGTTATTTGCAAGCCTCTATTCCAGCATGGGCGAGTTCAATACCTGATAAGGAAGCAGCTTATAAATTATACGGAAGTCCAAATGTTTACACACAATTTTCTCCTCACTTTAGCATTTTGGTGGCAAATGTACCTTCAGCGAATGAATCAACCTTTATTTCTGATATGAATGGATGTATTCTAAACGATAATTTCCAGCCAGTTACCGCAACTGCTGTTTCAATTGGTGTAGGATATGCAGACGTTAATGGTCAAGTGACACAAATTCTTGCAAATTTTCCACTCAAAAAGTAATGAAGAATACTGTCTAAATTTAAGACAGTATTTTTTTAACCATAACATGAA
>JAPLKR010000113.1 GCA_026387965.1 Fusobacteriota bacterium
CATTTAGAGCATTAGGATATAAAACAGCTTACGCGGGGAACATAGGGATCTCATATGCAGAAATTGTAGCATCAGAAGTCCATTTAGATGTTATTATTTTAGAGCTTAGCAGTTTTCAGTTAGAGCATTTGGATACGTTTAAAGCGGATGCTGCTATTTTAATTAATTTAACGCCTGATCACTTAGATAGATATGAAACGGTTGAAGAATATTACGCAGTAAAATGGAATGTTTTTAAAAATCAAACAGAGAGTGATATAGCTGTGTTAAATCAAGAGGATAAAAATATTACAAATTCAGAGAAGATTAAAAGTTTAAATACGCTCATGTTTTCGATATTAAATAAGAGTGGTTCAGATTTTGGGTATGTAAATCACCAAATTAGATTATATACAGATATGTGTGATGCAAAATTCATCGAACAGTTTGGAACTCATAATATCGAGAATTTTTTGGCCATTTGTGGGGTACTGTATCATTTTGGACATAGAGCCAAGGATATCATAGTTGCGCAAGAAGCTTTTAAATGTGCGGAGCATCGTTTGGAAAAATTCCACACGTATCATTGTGTTGATTTTTACAACGATTCAAAAGCCACGAATAGTGATTCTACCAAACAAGCGATTAACAGTTTGTATAAGCGTCAAGATATACATTTAATTTGTGGCGGCAAAGAGAAAAATTTAGATTTTACAGATTTAGTTGAAATGATTATAGAGAAAGATGTGAAGTCAGTATCATTAATTGGCCAAACAGCAGATAGGCTTGAAATACAGCTAAGAGAAGCGGGGTATTTGAAAGAGAAAATTTATAACTTATCGACGTTAACATGCGTTTTGGATTTTTTAAAAATGCATTTGAATTTTAATCATCCAAGCAGTGTACTACTTTCACCGGCGACATCTAGTTATGATCAGTTTAAGAACTTCGAAGATCGAGGTTGGATTTTTAAGGAACTTGTAAAAGAGAAATTTTAGGGAGAATAAAGTGTGGAAATTTGGAGAAAAAAGATAGGCCTTCTGATTATTATGCTGATATTTACGGCATATAGTATTATATTTGTATATAGCAGTAGCTTTCCGACCGCAATACGAACATATCACAATCCTTACCGCTTTATTTTGATGCAGGTGATTTGGTATGCTATATCCTATGTAGCATTTTTTTTCGTATCGGGGATTGATTATAAAAAATATATTACAAAAAGAAATACGATTTATTTATTAGGTTTTATTTTACTTGTTGCCGTTTTAGTCGTTGGGAAAAGGGTTAATGGGTCAAGGCGTTGGATCGGTATTGGTCCACTGACATTTGCCCCAGCAGAGTTTGCCAAGCTCTGCTTTATCGTGTATTTCTCGACGATGCTTGCAAAGTTTAAAAAAATGGGTACGAAAAATTTAGCGATACTGTTTCCTGCATTTATTGTTGCCGTAATTTATATTGGGCTTATATTTTTAGAAAAAGATTTTGGAACGATAGCGGTCTTAGGTGGTACCATTCTTATCATGCTTTTTTTTACCAATATTCAAATAAAGTATTTTGTTGGAATTGTTATTTTGGCGATTGGGGCATCAATTCCTGCCATTGTATTAAGTGCACACAGAATTTCAAGGGTAATTTCGTTCTTTGAAGGGGTAAAAAATAATGGGGTTGGTGGTGGATACCAAGTTCAACAATCCATTATTGGGATAGGACATGGAGGGCTATTTGGTCTCGGAATCGGAAATGGGATTCAAAAGTACTATTATCTTCCTGAGCTGCATACAGATTTTATATTCTCTGTAATTGGGGAAGAGGGGGGATATGTTTTGGCGTTGATTTTGATTATTGCCTTTATTGTCTTTTTTTACATAGGGATAAAAATTGCTTTAGATTCAAAAGATTGGTTTGCAAAGTATTTTGTTTCAGGATATTTTGTTATGGTTATTTTACAAGCGTTAATGAATATGATGGTAGCAACGGGAATGATGCCAGCTACAGGAAGACCACTTCCGTTTATCTCCTATGGTGGAACCAGCGTATTTATTCTATTTTTAGGATTAGGTATTGTATTCAATATATTAAAGCAAGAAGAAAAAAGAGAGGCTATAAAGTCATGAAAAAAGTGTTGATGGCAGCTGGTGGAACGGGCGGACATATCTATCCAGCAATTTCAGTGGCAGAGAGACTGCGAGAAAAAGAAGTTGAAGTTATATTTGCTGGAAGTAAATACAGAATGGAAAAGAAAATAGTTCCACAGCATAAATTTCCTTTTTTTGCTTTTCCAATTGCCAGACTTTCAAATGTTAAAGGCATTTTTCTTTTTTTAATATCAATTATAAACGCTATAAGACTATTGAAAAGAGAGCGCGTAGATATTGTGTTTGGTTGGGGAAACTATACAACGGTGCCTTTTTTAGTGGCCGCGCTGATTTGCAGAAAACCTTTTTATCTCCATGAGCAAAATGTTGAGTTGGGGTCAGCAAATAAATTTTTTTATCGTTATTCGAGTAAAATTTTTTTAAGTTTTAATAAAACTTTCGACACACTTCCGATAAAATACTCAGAAAAGTATCAGGTTGTAGGTAATCCCATTCGAAAAGAGTTTTATGACGTTACCTATTCAAAATGTAGAGCAATGCTTAATATCGCCCCTGAAGAGAAGATGATATTAGTTTTTGGGGGAAGTTTAGGAGCAAAAAAATTGAATGATGCGATTATTGAGAAGTTAAAAGAGATTGAAAATAGTGGCGTTAAGTTTTATTTTGTTGTAGGCCGTCAGCTTTATGATGAAGTGAAAAAAAAAATTCCAAGTGAAATAAAAAACGTTAAGATATTTGACTATATCTCTGAAATGTATAGTTATATGGCTGCTGCCGATTTGATTATGTGCCGAAGTGGTGCATCAACCGTTTCTGAGCTTATTGTTTTAGAAAAGCCCTCTATCTTAATACCCCATGATTTTGTAGGTCAAGTTCAAAATGCCGAGGTTGTTGCCAAAGTTGGTGCAGCTTATATTTACAGAAATAGTGAAGTAAAAAACGGAATTGATAAAGCGCTTTCAATTGTACAAAACCCATCACTACTTCGTATGATGGAGAAAAACTTAAGAGAGTTACAGCATGAAAATGTTGTGGGCAAAATCGCGGAAAATCTGAATATTTGGAGAACATAATATGAAAATTTATTTTATTGGAGTGAATGGAATTGGGGTAAGTGGGCTTGCAAAAATATCGAAATTTTTAGGCCATGACGTGTATGGGAGTGATCAATCAAGAACGCCAATGAGTGAAACACTTGAAGCACAAGGGATAAAATTTTATGATTCTCACGATAGTTCACGAATTAAAGATATGGATGTTATTGTGTACTCCACTGCAGTGAAATTATCAAATCCTGAACTAGTGGCGGCAATAAAACTTAAAAAACTGATATTCAAACGCGGAGAGTATCTTGCAAAACTTATGCATTTTCAAGAGGGCGTGGCTGTTGCAGGAGCCCATGGAAAAACAACCACAACATCGATGTGTGCCACTATTTTTTTACCAAGCGATGCGACGTTTTATATAGGCGGTGTACTGCCGGAAGTTAATGATACTGTTCATCCGGGAACAAGTTCAGTATTTATTTCAGAAGCGGACGAAAGTGACAATTCATTTCTTTATATGCGCCCCAAATATAGCATCATTACGAATATCGAGCCAGATCATATTGATTTTCATGGTAGTTTTGATCATATTAAAGACTCTTTTGATCAGTTTATGCAACAAACCACAAATCAAATAGTCGCGTGTGGTGAATGTGAAAATCTTAAAACTATGGTTTCTAAATATCCGGAAAAGGCAAGAATCTATGGGTTTAATTCAAAGTACGAT
>JAPLKR010000059.1 GCA_026387965.1 Fusobacteriota bacterium
TTAAGCGGATAATTTATAACAATTGAATTCACTTGAAAAAACTCTGAAGTAAGCGAAGTAATGGATTTTTGAGTATTGATTATAATTTGTAATAATTGTTTTTTAGATATTTTTCCATTTTCATAATCTTGGTATGCAAAATAATCACACTGAATTACATTAGCGGTTAACTTTGGAATCAATACTTGCTTTGAAAGTGGTGTATTATTTTGAATCGATTTTATACCTGTTTGAATAAAGGGGGTAATATTGTTTAATAATGCAGCCTTAGAATAATTAGAAATATTCGAAGGGAGCGTGACTGGCTTTTCTTTTATTGTGGCAGCAGTGCTGCTTGAGCTAGTTGTGACCGCAGTCGGGATTTGGGTTATTGGTGAAAGAGAGTGACATCCATAGAGCAAAATGAGCGCGCCAATAAGAAGAAATAAATATAAAACAGAGGATTTATTTTTCATATGATCTCCATTTAGGTAAAGTATTTAACACTATTTAACCAAAATACTGGCAATATGTCAATAAAAAATGATATAAAATAAAAAAAGAGACAGTATGCCTCTTAAATTATTATGTATGGCTGGGCTGGGTGGATTCGAACCAACGCATACTGGAGTCAAAGTCCAGTGCCTTACCGCTTGGCGACAGCCCAATTTCTACTGACAAATATAATTATAGCAAAAAATCAAGGAAGTGTCAACTATAAAATGATGTTTTTTAATGCCTTTTCTTAAAATAAAAAGAAGGTAAGATATGAAGATATAAAAATGAATAAAATATGATTTGATGTGTTGTGTAAGAGTTTGATATAATATAAAAAAAGCCGGAAAGGATTATATGAAAGAGTATTTAAAGAGATTTGTGGAAGCCAATTCACACATGAGCAAAAAGATGAAGATTTTCTATTTAGGGATTTTAGTAGTTATACTACTCTATTTAATATACCAACTTGCACTTTCGCCAAAATATATTGTTTTTATCGTAGCGTTATATATAGGGGTAGTTTGGCATGAGTTAGGACATGGTATTGCAGCACTCATTTTAGGAGATGATACGGCCAAAAAGGCTGGACGGATATCGCTAAACCCTCTAAAACATATTGATCCCATTGGCATAATTATTCCTATTCTACTCATGATAGTGGGATCTCCCTTTGTAATTGGTTGGGCAAAGCCGATACCTATTGCCTTTTATAAGATAAAAAGACAAAGAGTGGCTCTTTTTATGATTGGTATTTCAGGTGTTGTAGTGAATGCGATTAATTGCATCATTGCGGGAGTTTTATTGCATTTTGTTTCAATCACCTCCGCATATCAAGCGCTTTCGGTACTTTTTTTACACGCAAAGCTTGGATATGGCGATATTCATGTGGTCTGGGCATTGTTGCTCGTTTATATTATTATTATTAATTTGGCGCTAGCTATATTTAACCTACTTCCGATACCACCTTTAGATGGATCGAGAGTCATTGGGAGTTTTTTACCGACCGAGATACTTAGAAAGTATTTCTCCATAGAACGGTTTGGTTTTGTTATCATCATAGCACTTCTCGCTTTTGGGTTACTAGATGGGGTATTTTCAAAGCCTTTTTATTATATTTTACAGTGGATAATTCGCCTATCAACAGGAATAGAAATATGAGTTTGACTGTGAAAAGTTACCATGAAATACTATACGAAGAGCGAAAATCTAAATTTTATGGCTTTATTAAACCGATTCTAAATTTAAAGGAAGCTCAGAATTTTATTTTTCAAATTTCAAAGGAAAATTCCCAGGCTACCCATAATGTATATGCTTACCGTGTTCAAGATGATGAGGGGGTACATGTAAAAGCCTATGACGATGGAGAGCCAAAAAATACGGCAGGCAAGCCCATTTTAGACATCTTAAACCATAATGATTTGTCTAATGTCGTAATTGTTGTTTCACGGTATTTTGGAGGTATAAAATTAGGCGCCGGGGGATTAATTCGAGCTTATGCTTCGGCTGCTAAAAAAGTTATTGAAGAGAATGAAAAGGTTCCTATTGAAAAACATGTAGACTTTATGATAGAATTCGATTACATGTTAGTCAAAACAGTTGATAATTTTTTAATTTCTCATGGAATTTCAGATGTTGAGAAGGGCTTTCGAGAACGTGTAATTTTTAAATTCTCGGCATCAGAAGAGTTGCAAGCGGCATTAAAAGAAATTCAAGGTGTTTCAATTATTTAGGAGGTTTGATGAAAAACATAGAAATACAACAGGTAAAAGAGAGTGCAGCTTTTTTGAAAAAAGCATTTAATTCTGAGATTCCGGAGATCGCAGTAATTTTGGGAAGTGGGTTGGGCGATTTCACAAAAGTAGTAGATGTTATTGAGACGATAGAGTATAAAGATATTCCTGGATTTCCAGTTTCAACTGTTGCAGGACACGCAGGGGCTCTTTCAATTGCAAAAATCTCAGAAAGTAAAAGCATACTTCTCATGAGAGGGCGTTTTCATCCATATGAAGGATATACACCACAAGAAGTTACTTTTCCAGTAGCGGTAATGGCGGCGTTGGGGGTGAAAAAACTGATAGTTAGTAACGCAGCGGGAGGGCTTAACCCAAGTTTTTCTAAAGGGGATATAATGATTATCAACGATCATATTAACCTTTTAGGTGGACATCCATTGATCGGGAAAAACGATGACTTGGTAGGACCACGATTTTTAGATATGACAGAACCATATAGCCACAAGCTTATAAAAGTTGCAAAAAACGTTGCAAAAAAACTGAATATCACTTTTCAAGAGGGCTGTTATGTTGGGTTTACTGGACCAACCTATGAAACAAAATCAGAAGTTAAATTTGCAAGAGTTATTGGGGGTGATACAGTAGGTATGTCTACAGTATGGGAGACAATTATAGCAAATTACTTTAAAATTGAAGTATTGGGATTTTCTTGTGTAACGAATATGGCGACTGGTATTGCAGATAAAAAACACGATCACCATGATGTGGTAGAGGTAGCAAATAGAGTTTCGGCAACATTTTCAAATTGGGTAAAAGAGACTATTATTGCACTTTAGTAAAATTGCTTCTAGCTTAGGTTAGAAGCAATTTTATTTGTGATTAGTGCTTATAAATGTAGAGCAATAATATATAGATATTGAGTGAATGATTTTATGCTCTTAGCTAAAGGAGTGATATGAAAAGTGTAGAGATAGAAAGTCAAAGGCGTAATTTAACATTACTAGCTTATTTTCTTTTTATATTTAATGGCATGCTGTTTATTTCTACAGGGGTATTAATGGAAAGTATTTCGGTTGATTTAAAAGTGCGAGTAGCTGAAGTTGGGTTGGCTCTGTTTATTATGAGTGTATCTCGAACAGGGATTTTTTTTTTAACGAGTACGATATTAAAAAGAATTTCTATGAAAACGGCACTGACAATATCGTTAATTATTCTAGGTGTTAGTTCACTAGTGATAATAAATTGTCATTCACTTTGGCAGTTTACGTTAGGATGTATTTTGATGGGAATAGGAAGTAGTTTTACCATAACAATCCCCAATTATATTATCGTATCACTTTACATAAAAATAGAGAAATTTAAGAAACTCAATATATTAAATGCGACTTTTGCGATAGGAGGAACACTCAGTCCCTTTATTGTGGGGTCACTACTTCAAATAAATGTTGAGTGGCGCGTATTTTTATGGTTCGTATTAGGGGGATCACTCTTTTTTATTATATGGGGTATGAAATCACACTTTCCAAAAAAATCAGAAAATTCAATGAATGACTTTACTCAAAAAAAATTGAGATGGAATTTTTCGATCTACTTAATAGCTACTGCAATGCTTTGTTATGTAATTTCAGAGTCTACCTTTTGTTTGTGGGCGGTTACGTTTTTTCAATTAAAATACGACTATAATATTTTTTTTGCGAGTTCACTGTTAACGTTATATTGGTTATTTATTACCATTGGTCGATCAACGATATATCTTGTTTCTCAAAAAATTCGAATTGATAAATACATCGGCATTATGGGACTACTCTCTATAATCAGTTATTCAATGATATTTTTAAATCATATCCCTTTAACACTGCTTTGTACTGTTGCGCTACTGGGACTTTCTCATTCAACACTCTATGCGTCAATTTTAAGTTATGGAACGGATCAAGTATCTTCAGCGAATCCAAGCGTTATGATGTTTTTTGTAATTTGCGGCAGTACAGGAGGAATATCGGCTCCCTTTATTACCAGTATTATTGAAAATTACACTAGCGTATTTTATGCGTTATTTCTTGGAAACATTGCAATGATTATCTTATTTGTTGCAATATACTTTACAAAATTTGATAAACGAAACCCTGTATTATAAAAGCCAAAAATATAGAATATATTATTTATTTAGCCCTCTCTTTCTGTGAAAGAGAGGGCTTTGTTTGATTAAATTGTTCGGAAAATCATTTATTAGATTCTACATAAATATAGAAACAAATTCTGGCTATGCCAAAGAGTTGACAAATTTAAAGAAACAAAACACACTAACCTTATTAAATTCAAATAATATTAAAATTGCTAAATGCTATTGATTTTATTGTTATTTTATGTTAACATTTCACTACAACGACACACAAAGTTCATTAAAAAATAAAAAGGAGAAAAAATGAAACGAATTCTATTGGTTTGTGCAGCAGGAATGAGTACAAGTTTACTGGTTACAAAAATGCAAAAATCAGCACAGGAACAAGGGGTAGAAGTATTTATTGAAGCACTCTCAGAAGCAGCAGCAAAAGATAAAATTGGAAATTATAATGTAGTTTTACTTGGACCACAAGTGAGATTTATGGAAGGAAAAATAAAAGAATTAGCAAAACCTTACAATATTCCGGTGGCTGTGATCAATATGATGCACTATGGAATGATGAATGGCAAAGAGGTATTGGCACAAGCGCTAGGGTTAATGGGATAAAATTTTTGGGGGGCCTTTATGAAAGCATTAATGAATTTTTTAGAGAAATACTTTGTCCCAGTTGCAGCAAGAGTTGGGGCACAAAGACATTTAGTGGCAATTCGAGATGGGTTTGTGGCAATTATGCCACTGATGATTGTGGGTTCACTTGCGGTATTGGTGAATAATTTGCCCATTCCGGTTTTTCAGCATTTTATGACAGCTCACTTTTCAACGTGGAAGTCACTCGGTGGATATATATGGACAGGAACATATGCGGTGATGGCTGTTGCAGTAACATTTAGTATTAGTTATAATTTGGCTCGAAGTCGTGATAAAGATGGCTTAGCTGCTGCACTGCTTGCGTTTGTTTCAATTATTGTTATATCTCAACCAACGGCTGACGGGGGTCTGCCGCTCGGATGGCTTGGTTCACAAGGATTATTTATTGACATCGTAGTGGCGCTTGTTGTTACAGAGCTTTTTTGCTGGTTAATGGGTAATCCAAAATTGGTAATTAAAATGCCCGAAGGGGTACCACCATCGGTAGCCAAATCATTTGCTTCGCTTTTTCCTGGAATTATCATTGTGGTTATCTTTGGAATAGTAAAATTTTTAACGGTAGCCATTGGGGTTCCAGATGTATATCAATGGGTATTTCATGTCATTCAAGCGCCACTAATGGGACTTTCAAATACCCTTCCGGCTGCGATATTAATGGTATTTTTAATATCTCTCTTATGGTTCTTTGGACTACATGGCGCCAATATTATGCTCCCAATTATGACAAGTTTATATCTACCGGCGTTAATGTCTAATATGCAAGCCGGAGTGCATGCACACTATATCTTCACAACATCATTTTTTGATGCGTTTGTTAATATGGGTGGATCGGGGACATCGCTTGCACTTCTTGTAGCGATATTTATTGCCTCCAAAAGTGCCCATTATAGAGATTTAGCCAAGATGGCATTTGCTCCCGGTATTTTTAATATAAACGAGCCTGTAATGTTTGGGCTTCCTGTTGTATTAAATCCAATGCTTTTTATTCCATTCATTCTTGTTCCTGTGGTACTAGTTATTATTTCATGGGCAGCCACAGCGATTGGACTTGTTCCACATACGATGATTCTAATGCCTTGGACGACCCCGCCCATTATTGGCGGAATGCTAGTAACACAATCGATACGAGGTGGTATTTTAGCATTATTTAATTTTTGTGTTGCAGTAGCGATTTATCTTCCGTTTATTAAGCTTGGCGAAAGTGCAAAAGTAAAAGCTATTGAAGCGCAAAGCGAAGCAGCGCATCACCATGCAACACAATCGACATAATGTTCATACTAGAAAAAAATACGGAGGAACAATGGAAATAGAGCAAATTGAAGAAATTATTATGGGAATTATTGTTAATGCGGGCGAAGCAAAAGCATTAGCATATGAAGGGTTAAGAGGTGCACGGCGTGGTGAGTTTATGCAAGCGGCAGAGTTGATAGAACAAGCAAGAATGGCTCTAAATGGTGCGCATGCTGTTCAAACAGATGTGATTCGACGTGAAGTAGAAGGGGTGGACAAAGTGCCTGTATCTATTATGTTTGTACACGCTCAAGATCATTTGATGACGGTTATTAGTGATATTCAACTTATTGAAGAGATGATAGAGATGCAAAAAGAGATATTTGAATTAAAGCAAAGGATTAAAGTAGTATGAGACGACTTGGAATTTCGGTATATCCACAATATGAAACAATAGAAAAATGGAAAGATTATATATCTCAAGCGGCAAAATTGGGATTTTCTCATATTTTTACTTGCTTACTTTCGCTTGAAAATGAAGCCGACATCTTGAAGTTTAAAAGTATCATGAGACATGCGCGAACATTGGGATTTACAGTCTTAGCTGATGTGTCACCGAGTGTACTTCATCGGTATAATTTAACCTATAAAGAGCTTAAGTTTTTTGAAGAGTTAGGCGTTACAGGAATTCGTTTGGATGAGGGATTTTCGGGATTTGAAGAGAGCATTATGAGTTGTAATCCTTATGGGTTAACGGTTGATATAAATTTGAGTGGAGGTTCAAAAGTCATCGAACGGCTTTTAGAATTTCAGCCGAATTTAAGCCAAATATCGGTGACACATAATTTCTATCCCATGCCTTATAGTGGGCTTTCGAGAGAACATGCGTTGCAAACTTTAAAAACAGCTAAAAAAAATGGTATATCAACTTCTGTATTTGTGAATGCCAAATCAGCCAAATACGGTCCATGGCCACTGTCTAATGGGCTCTGTACGCTAGAAATGCATCGTGATCTAGACATTATGACTCAAGTTAAAGATTGGTTTAATACCAATTTAGTGGATACAGTTATTATTGCAAATGCCTTTGCGAGCAGTGAAGAGCTTGAGAGTGTTTCAATAGTTTCAAAGGGCATATTAGAACTTCGACTAGAATGTGAAAAATTACCAAAAATTTATGAAAAAATACTTTTTGAAGAGCTTCATTTTCATCGAGGTGATATCTCAGAATATTTGATACGGTCAACACAGAGTCGCGTGAAGTATAAGGGAGAAAACTTTCCATTAATAAATGTGCGAGATATTGAAGTTGGGGATGTTTTGATTCATTCAAGCGAAAATTCTCGTTATGCAGGTGAGATGAATATTGCATTAAAACCTATGAAAAACAGTGGTGCAATTTCAATTGTTGGAAACATAGCATCAGAAGAATTATTTCTTCTTTTACAAATTAAACCATGGCAGAAATTTATATTAAAAAAATAGGAGAGACAATGAAGAAAAAAATTATAATTTTAGCAATATTGGCAGCACTGTCTACGGCAGCTTTAAGTGCGGGATTAGCATATGATAATTCGAATTTCAATGTTCCAGGCGGTTCATATTCTGATGTATTAACAATTGATAATAGCGGTTCTAGCAATGTCATAGTAAAGAAAATTCAGTTTCAAACAACCAATACAAATTTTGACTTAACAGGGGTATATGGAACACTTCAATTGTCAGGTGCTTCGGTAGTTAAAAGTATTAATGGTTTAGGTGTCGCGACGTATACTTTCTCAACAGAGAATAGTGCAGGAGTGACGATTCCTGCTGGAGGCAGTGTAAATATGACGCAGATACCTATTCAAAATGGTTCAGATACTCAAAATGGTATTCCAAACTATTTTAGTTTGCCATCGAATCTGGTGGCGATACTTTCAGATGGCACTCAGGTTACGATACCATTAGAGGGTACAACAACAACTCAAGATCCCAATAGTGCGCAAGAAAGAGGAGCATTTTTTGTAAATTGGGCTAATTATCACTCTGATAATGTGAGCAATCAATTATATCCTTCTCAAATTCCAATACCAACTTTGAATACAATTTTTTATCAGCTATTTGTGATTGACCCAACAAATGAAACTATTTCATTTTCTGATCCAAATCATGATCAATACTACATCCCTGCATTTCAAACATTAGGTGAGCAAAATCCATATTTAAAATTGATGTTGAGTTTTGGTGGTTGGGGAGATACAATTTTCCCATCTTATCAATTAGCACAGGTGTTTGACGCAGATAATGGGGCGAATAGTTCTAATGGGCCTGTACAAACATTAGCACAAAATATGACAAAAACCATGTATGAAATTGGATTTAATGGCCTTGATATTGATTATGAGTGGAATGCACTTTATACTTCAACTTTAACGATGACATTAACGCCTGCTAGAGCAAGTGGTTATCAAAATTTATTAACAGATTTAAGAACTGATTTGGATACACTTTCTCAGCAAACAGGAAAAAAATATTTTCTCTCAACTGATGTTCCCGCAGGATTAGATAGCATTGCTAATTTTTCTGCCAATGGAGGTTCTTGGCTTGCAGTTGGAAAAGCAGTGGATTACTTTAATTTAATGGCATATGACTATCACGGACAATTTGACGCACCACCAAGTAGCCCAACGCAAGATAGTGTAACAGGGTTTAATGCACCAATGAGTAGTTCGTATTCGTATAGTACGCAGTTAGCGTGTAGTTCCAATGTTGTTTCATCTGTTCCTGCATATGAAAGTGCTGGAATACCAAAATACAAATTGGTACTTGGCATACCAGCTTATGGAAGATTAGAAAAAGTGGCAGCCAGTTCAATAGTAAATGATACAAACCAAGGATGCTATTTGCCACTTGATAGTGCTGCTAATCAGCCAATGGGTGAGGGGGATCAACCTGGGGGAACTTTTGATTATAAAGCACTTGTAGATTCAAAAGATTACCTATGGGGAAGTGTTTATTTGCCATCAGATTTAATTGTAGTTCCATCGAATATTGATAATAGTTCAAAAAATGGATATGCAGAAAAAACGGCTTGGGCATATTCAAAAAATGCAAATGAATTTATCAGTTTTGATGATGGGAAATCAGCGCAATATAAAGGTGAGTGGGCTAATCAGCAAGGATTAGGTGGTTTTATGGTTTGGGAGATAGATGGAGACATTCCTCAAACAGATTCAAATTATAAAACAGAAAGTATTGTATATAATGCCTATACAGGATTAGAAGCAATCAACCCTAACCCACCAGCACCACCAACACCAGCACCACCAACACCAGCACCACCAGCACCACCAGCACCACCAACACCACCAACACCACCTGGACCACAATCACAAAGTGTTGACATTGCATTAACAGGTGGAAGCACATGGCTAAGTGGGGTAGGGCAATATAATATTACAAATACATCAAGTTCTTTGATTGATTTAACACAGACTCCGCTTAATTTATCTGGGATACCATCTAATGTGACGGCCAATATATATGGATTTGATATTGATGGTAGTTGGGTTGCTGATACGGCAATTTCAAGCACTCAATACGCTATTGCAGGAAGTATCAATCCAGGAAGTAAACTAACTTTTTCTGTAAACTTATCTGAAGGTGGTACAGGTTTAGTTTCAAACACTGTAATGGTAAAAGCTCAAATAGGTAATTAAAGAAGAGATTTTTCTTAAATGCTTAAAATCCCTATCTTTTATCCTTTTTGATAGAGATAGGGACTTTTCTATTTATAGGAAATTATATATTTGAAAAAGTAGAGGATTTGTAGGAATTTCAGAAAGAGGAGTTATAAATAACGGAGTCAGGGGAATTGTTTATAGTTGTTTAGACATAATATCACGCGCATCATAAAAAGCCGTCAGATATATTAACTATCTAGAGGTTTTTGAGGGTTGCTTAGCAACTATTTGTTCTGGCGTATTTTAATGTTAAATAATTATTGAGTGCAATGTGTTTTAACACTATTTTTTGACTTTAATTATAGTATAAAATTAAGAAAACAAGAGGTTAGAATGAATAAATTTAGTCTAATATTAGAAAAAAAATTAATGCCAATAGCATTTAAAATTGGAAGTCAGAGGCATCTTCAAGCCATTCGTGATGGAATTGTACTCATTACGCCATTTGTTATTATTGGTTCAATTTTTTTGATTATTGCTAATTTGCCGATTGCAGGATACCCTGCACTTATGGCACATATATTTGGACCAACTTGGCAAGATGGACTTCAAATTGCAGTTAATGCGACATTTGGATTGGCGGGGATTCTCGCCTGTATAGGCATTGCTTACCGTTTAGCGGGACAATATAAAATTGATTCGCTTGCGTGTCTTGCCATTTCGCTCTGCGTATACATCATGCTGATTCCGATACAACTCATGCCATCAGCTACGGGGGTGGCAGCATCACTTGTGCTCCCAATTGGGTATTTAAATAGTTCGGGAATATTTGTGGGCATAATTGTAGCGTTTATTGTAACGGAAATTTTTCGAATTTTTGTTAAAAAAAATATTATGATAAAAATGCCGGAAGGTGTTCCACCGGCAGTTATGAAAACGTTCGCAGCGTTGATACCGGGACTTTTTATTATTTTTGTATTTTGGTTTATTCGAATTATACTTGCCCATACAGGATTTCACGATGCCTTCAATATTGTGGCGGTAATTATAGGAAAACCGGTATCGATTCTTGGCGGTTCGCTCATTGGTGTTATTGTAGCTGTGACGATTGCTCAAATTTTATGGCTTGGAGGAATACAAGGACAAGCGCTTATATTTGGGATTATGGCGCCAATTTGGCTGAATTTTACAGATCAAAATCGATTGGCATATATTGCAGGGCAACACCTCCCAAATGTAATAACTCAACCTTTTTTAGACCTATTTTATAGTATTGGGGGGTCTGGAGTAACGTTTTCATTGGTATTTTTAATGCTTTTTCGAGCCCGGAGCAAACAGCTCAAAAGTATTGCTCGTTTAGCGGCTGCCCCAGCTCTTTTTAATATTAATGAACCAGTCATATTTGGACTTCCTATAATACTTAATCCGATTATGGTGATTCCCTTTGTTGTAACACCTATTGTTGTGATAACAATGACATATTTTGCAATGAAATTGGGACTTGTAGCACACACTGTAGGGATTATGCTTCCGTGGACAACACCACCGATTATCAGCGGATATTTAGCCACAGGAGGCCACATTTCAGGAGCGGTTATGCAAATTGTTACAATATTTGTAGCAGGCGCTATTTATTATCCATTTTTTAAAATTTTTGATAGACAAAAACTTGCAGAAGAAAATTCGATTGAAAAAGAGAGTGTTTAGGAGGATAGGTGAAATATCAATTTCCAAAAGAGTTTTGGTGGGGGACGGCATGTTCGGCACCACAATCAGAGGGTGCAGCAGATAGAGAGGGAAAAAAGCAAAATATTTTAGATTATTGGTATGAAATAGAGTCTAATCGATTCTTTGAAGGCGTAGGTCCAGATGATACGTCGGACTTTTACGATCGCTATAAAGAAGATATTGCGCTAATGAAAAAGCTTTCTCATAACAGCTATAGACTTTCCGTTTCGTGGTCACGCTTAATTCCAAATGGGATAGGTGAAATCAACCCCAAAGCAGTTGAGTTTTATAATAATGTGATTAATACGATGATTGCCGAAGGTGTTACGCCATTTGTCAATTTGTATCATTTTGATATGCCTATGGAGCTTCAAAAGCAAGGTGGATTTGAAAATAGAGAGTTCGTCGAGTGGTTTGCAAATTATGCAGATACGTGTTTTAAACTATTTGGAGACAGAGTTAAGTATTGGTTTACCTATAATGAGCCAATCGTAATGCCTGAGGGAGGGTATCTATATGATTTCTTCTATCCAAACGTTGTGGATTCAAAACGCTCTTTCCAAGTGGCGTACAATATTGTGATTTCGCATTTGAAAGCGGTTGAAAAGTTTAGAGCGGGGGGATATCCAGGTAAAATTGGAATAATTTTGAACCTATCACCAGTCTATCCAAGAAGCCAAAGTGTGGCGGATTTAAAAGCAGCGCGTATGATGGATCTTTTTGTAAATCGTAGCTTTTTAGACCCGATATTAAAGGGAGAATATCCGATTGAACTTTGTCAAATTTTAGCCGATAGAGGACTTACTCCGGTAGTGTGTCAAGGTGATGCTGAGCTGATGAAACGGTGTAAAATTGACATCGTGGGATTAAATTATTATCAACCAAGAAGAGCAAAACTTAGAGAAAATGCTGTTAATTCGGATGCGCCATTTATGCCGGATCATCTTTATGATCACTATGAAATGCCCGGTAGAACGATGAATCCTTATAGAGGGTGGGAAATCTATCCAAGAGGAATCTATGATATGCTTATTGATATTCGTGATAATTATGGCAATATAGAGTGTTTTATCTCTGAAAATGGGATGGGTGTAGAAAATGAAGAGCGTTTTAAAGTGGATGGCGTGATTCAAGATGACTATCGTATTGAATTTATTAGAACTCATTTGGAATTTGTACATAAAGCGCATAGTGAAGGGTGTAATGTGGTAGGCTATCATCTTTGGACATTTTTTGATTGTTGGTCATGGATGAATGCGTATAAAAACCGTTATGGATTTGTAGAAATTGACCGTAAGAATGGTAAAAAGCGCGTGATAAAAAAATCCGGATGGTGGTTTAAAGAGCTTATCGATAAGAGTGGATTTTATTAGAGGAGTCAAATTAATGTTATGTTGAGATTCTATTACTTTGTTTTATAGCGGATTGTCAATTGTATTTAATTTTTTTTTATATAAACGAATACTGTTGGGAGCATTACAAGCCCTCTCCAGACAACTATCTAAAGAGGGCTTGAATTTTTTCTTATAGTGTCCATTCTTCTCTTAAAATTCCATAGCTTACAGAGTCAAAATACTCTCCATTCACAATTCTGGCTTTTCGAATTCTAGCCTCTAATTGAAAGCCTAATTTTTCAGCTAGTTTCATCATGCCTAAATTGCCTGACCACGTTGTAAGTCCGAGACGAATAATTTCAGAATGAGTGATGAACACGTTATTTATCCACAATTTCAGAGCCATTTCACCGACTCCTTTTCCCCAAAAATTTTCATCAAAAATAACAATACCAATATCCAACCAATAAGTCTCCTTGCTGACCCAATAGAATGAAACTTGGCCTATTATTTGATTGCTATCTTTTAGGGCGATTAATTGAGAGTGAGTGTAAAGAGCTGAATCTTTGTATAGTATTTTTGATTTAAGTGACTTGCAATATTCTTTCAATTCTTCTTCTGAGCGCTTTTTAAAATAGGGACCATTAAGCTCATGAAATTTTCTACTTGGGTGATTTAAGGTGTAAAAAGAATCTAAGTCATCTAGAGTGATATCTCTTAAAATAATGTCAGAAGTAATCATATTATTCCTTCCAAGAACTACCTTCTTTATTTTCAAATAGTGGCTATTAATCAAATAAAAGTAGTTTCAAATTCTCATTTATAAATTATATATTTTTGAGAATTTTTCTTTTAAATAATCTGTAAAGTATTTTGGGTTAAAATCTTCTTGTCCTAAATTAAAAATAAGCTCACTTGGTGTTTTAAGCCCACCGTACTGGTGGATATTTTGAGTGAGATAGTTTAGTATAGGTCGTAAATCACCCTTTTCAAGAAGTGTATCAAAATCTAATGTTTTTCGCATATGGTATAGAATATGCGAAGCATAAGCTGTTCCTAAAGCATAAGTTGGAAAGTAACCAAAGGAGCCACCTGACCAATGTACATCTTGAAGTATCCCTTCAGAATCACTTTGTACATCGATACCTAAATACTCTTTGTATTTAGAATTCCAAAGCTTTGGTAAATCATGAATTGAAAGGCTAGGGTTTTCAAATATCGTTTTTTCCACTTCATAGCGAATGACAATATGAAGAGGATAAGTAAGCTCATCGGCCTCTACACGAATGAGTGAGGGCTCTACAATATTCATCATACGGTAGAAATTTTCAAGCGAAATATCAGAGAGTTCTGCTTTAAAACTTTCTTGAAGTTTTGGATAGACTTTCTTCCAAAAAAGAATATTTTTACCAATGAGATTTTCAAAAAAACGTGATTGAGACTCATGAATGCCATATGAAGTTTCTTCTGAAAGAAGGGTTCCGAGGATATCATCTCCCATATTTTGGTCATAAAGAGCATGTCCACTTTCGTGAATGGTGCTAAAAATAGAAGAGAGAAGTAGCTCAGCGTGGTATCTCGAGGTGATACGCACATCATTTTTGTCAAAATGAAGGGTGAACGGGTGAACGCTTTCCGCTAAAAGTCCTCTTTCAAAATCAAAATGAAGATATTCGGCTAGCCATTTTGAGAATTTTTTTTGAGTGTCTACATCAAATTTTTGATGTAGTGCTTCTGTGTTGATTTGAGGCTCTTTTGAAATTCGCGCAATCAAAGGCACAATTTCTTGCTTGAGTGTGTTGAAAAAATCATCGAGCTTTTCAACGCTCATTCCCTCTTCGTATTCACAGACAAGCGCATTATAAGGATGTCCTTCAAATCCAAAATATGAGATGAATTTTCTTTGAAATTCAATAATTTTTTCCAGCGTGTGGGCAAAAATTGAGAAGTCATTTTTTTCTCGAGCCTCTGCCCAAACACTTTGAGCAAGAGCTGTAAGTTCTGAAAATTCCACATATTCATGTTGAGGTATTTTGGCCGTTTTATCAGAATTTTTGATGGAAAGTGTGACAATTCTCTTTTCAATTTCTGTCAGATTTTCTCTGCTGGTATTAAGTACTTCCAAGGCATGGCGATACTCTTTTGAAGTGAAAATTTTATAGAGTTTTTCAGAAAAAAAACCAATAGCTTCTGAGTGTCGGACTACACCTTTTGCGGGTGTTTGTGTTTCTAAGTCCCAACATATGAGGGTTATAGCACGGTTAAAGTGATTTCGTTTAATCGTATTATCGTTTAAACATTTCTTTGCTTCATCGAATGTCATTTTTTTCTCTCCTTATATAATGGTGGTGAATCTATTATACCACGATGTGGAAAAGAAATAAATGTTCGCATAATTAACGTTAGCCAATAAAAACGTATCAACAAATTAACTTTTTGTAATAATAATAGAAGTATAATTAAAACTATTATTGTTAAAAAACAGATTTATGAGTAGGCATTCGAATAATTTTTTTACTGCCTTCATTAGCGTGTATTAGCATGGGAATGCCAGAGTTTATGAATAAAGCAAATAATTTATACTAAAGAATTAAAGCATTGAAAATTCAAACGCTTAAGGAAGAAAATTCTTCTGGGAGTGATTAAGTTCAAATATAATAAAATGTGCGCAGAAATGTGCTCTTTTTTCACAAAAAAGTGGAGAAATTTGATACAATATGAGTAGATGAGAAAAACCAAGGAGAGTTAAGATGAAAATTATTTTGGTGGAAGTATCAAAAGTTGCTTTAGAATTGAAAAAACCGTTTGTTACGGCTCTGAGACGCGTAACACATGTAAACGATATTTATGTTAAAATCACCACAGATACAGGTCTTATAGGCTATGGTGAGGCCGCACCAACCACAGCGATTACCGGCGATAGCGAAGGGTCGATACTCTATGCCATTGAAAATGTCATTGCCCCCTCGATTATGGACATGTCGCTTGAGAGCTATGAGTTGATACTGCAAAAAATTCAGAAATGTATGAAGAAAAACACAAGTGCAAAAGCTGCAGTAGATATTGCCATATATGATTTAGTAGCTAAAAAGCATGGTGTACCACTTTATAAATTTTTAGGTGGGGCGAAATCAAAAATAGAGACGGATCTAACGATAAGTTTAAATTCTGTAGAGCAAATGGTTGCAGATAGTGTAGAAGCGGTATCACTTGGTTATAAGATGTTAAAAATTAAAGTGGGAAATGAGTATCAAAAGGATATTTTAAGAATTGTTGAAATTCAAAAAGCGGTAGGAATGGATGTGCTTCTTAGAATTGACGCGAACCAAGGATGGAGCCTAAAAGAGGGAACATTTATTTTAGAAGAGTTAAAAAAATACCCTCTCAATATTGAACTGATTGAGCAACCTTTAGTAGCTGAAGATATTACAGGTATGGCAAAGCTATGTGAAAGAACGATATATCCAATACTTGCAGATGAGGCGATTTTTACACCTCTAGATGTGATAGAGGTTATCCAAAAAGGGGCAGCTGATTTAATAAATATTAAATTGATGAAATGTGGCGGCATATATCCCGCACTTCAAATTTGTGCGATTGCAGAGAGCTATGGTGTTGAATGTTTTATGGGCTGTATGCTTGAATCGCACGTGAGTGTTACGGCAGCGGCACACTTAGCGGCAGCCAAGTCCATTATTACACGGTATGATTTAGATGGTCCAGGCCTTCTGAAATCACAACCGTTGGCTGGTGGCGCAACTTTTAATGAGCAAGAGATTATTCTTAATGAAACTCCAGGACTTGGATTTTAGGAGAAAAAATGAAAATACTCATTATTTCAGACAGTCATGGAAACTGGAAAAAAATTGAACAAGTGGAGAGAAAAGAGCATCCAGATAGAGTTTTTTTTCTTGGTGATGGTGCTGATGACACTCATATTTTAAAAACAAAGTGTGTGGGTGTGTTGGGAAATTGTGATTTTTCTAGTAAGCTTTTTAACGATCAAGAGGTGGTTGAAGTTTCAGGCAAAAAGATACTTTTGGCTCATGGTCATTTTTATGATGTAAAAAAATGTGTCGGTGAAATTGTTGCCTTTGCCAAAAGAAATGAGATTGATATTGTGTGCCATGGTCATTCACATATTCAAAATTTAGCAACCGTTAATGGTGTTACCGTATTTAATCCAGGCTCGCTTTGGGAAAATGAGTATGGCGTATTAGAAATTAAGCATGGAGAATTTAATTTTATCTTAAAGAGAGTATAGCGCTATGAAACGAGTTATCGGTAAATATACGTTGTCACCATTGGTAATAGACGATAAAGAGAGGCTTTTTCTTTTAAGGTCGATTGACTCGCCTTTTTTTGAAAGAAAAAGAGCGAAAAACTTAGAAGATATAGAAGCATTTATTGAAAATATTCATAGAGAAATGAATTGTAGACGCACACTGTATCTTGCTATTCGAATTGACAATAACTTAATTGGAACACTCTGTTTGTGGAATATTCAAATTGAAAATCAGTGTGGTGAAATTTGCTTTGAACTCTTAGAAGCATTTCGTGGAAACAGCATCATTCAAAAGGTCGTGCCAGAATTTTTAAACATTTGTTTTATAAAATATCCGCCCCTAAATAAAATTATTGCGCGGTGTCACAAAAATAATTTTTCGTCTCAAAAAGTATTGTGGAAATGTAATTTTAAGTGTAATAATAGAGGTAAAAAGGGTGAGCTGGAATACGAATATAAAAGGAGTTAAAAATAAAGATGAATGTTATAAGAGAGCGGCTCTGTGGTGCCCCAGTTATGATTGTTTACAAGGATTTAGAGGTTGCAAAGAAGAAAGGGTGTATCTTTTTTTATCATGGACTCACGGCAAAAAAAGAGGGGAATTTAAAAGAATTTAGAGAGCTTGCACAGGAGGGTTTTTTAGTTATCGGTGTAGATGTTTTTTATCATGGGGAGCGCAAACATCCACGGTATGAAGAGATTTTTAGTGAAAAAAACCCAGAGAAACGACAATTTATGCTCGATGCGATACTACTTACAATAGACGAACTAAGCTTTTTAATTGATGAACTCGAAAATCGAGGATGGATAAAAGAGGGGAAAATTGGTGTCACGGGAATTTCAATGGGAGGGCATATGACCTATACCGCAATTACTAAGGAAAAAAGAGTGAAAGTGGCAGTAGCTGTAGTGGGGAGTCCAAAATATAAATTTGAACGTCCCGAGAGTCCGCATTTACATCAAGATAGATTTAATAAGGTATACTTGCTTTCACAAACTGGAGGAATAGATGATGTGGTTCCGCCAGATAATGCTCGAGAGTTTCACGAAGAGTTAGAAAAAGAGTTTAGTGATTCAAAAGAGAGATTCCTCTATATTGAGTATCCAAATTCAGGGCATGGTTTTTTGGAAAGTGACTGGGAAGCCTGTATGAGTCAAATGAAGTCGTGGTTTAATAACCATTTATAGAAGAGGAGAAATTTATGCAAAAAAACATTTGGCGTTTAATTTCAGAAGATAGAGGATTACAAAGTAATCTTTGCCTTGCTTTTGCATCTGGAATGATTGAAGCGGTGAGCTTTATTCTCTGTTTGCATATTTTTGTTGCTTTTATGACAGGAACCGCTGTCTCAGCTATTTCTAGCCTTGCAATAAATGGGATAACTACTCACACAGTTTTAAGTATTTGGTCAATGATTATGACAACATTAGGGGGATTTGTAGGTGCACTTTTGGCAAGAATATATATGGACATAATAAAAAGCCCAAATAAAGTCTTTTCGAAAATGATTGGTATAGAAGTATATTTATTGCTTGTGGCAACTATAATCGGAATGTATAGTTCAGTTTTTCATTATTCTCAAAACATTAGCATTCAAGTAATAATTGTTACGATATTATCGTTCTTAATGGGGTATCACTATAATCACGTTGGAAGTAGTATTTTTAATGTTTCTTTTAAAACACATTTTATGACTGGTAATTGTTGGATGTTATTAAATACGTTTTTTAAAAAGCGTATTTTTTCTAAAGAGCTTAATGCGAAACAAATGTATGAAATTAATATGAGAATGTTCTATGTTTTTTTCATCGAAGTTTTCTTTTTTTTGGGAATAGCATTATCGGCACTACTTTCAAAATATTTGAATTTTAGTGTTCTTCTTTTTCCTTTTCTTATATTTTGGATGGCTAAAGTGATTTTGTGTAGGGGGCTAAATGGAGATAGTTAGTAAAAGAAAATTAGGAAGTAATATGATAGTGGCTTTCACTTATGGTTATGTTTATTCGATTTTATTTATCCTATGTTTAGGTATTTTTGCAGCAATTACAGGTAATATAACGATGATTGTAATAGATATTGTGCGGCTAGACACACAAAATTATAAAATAGATATGTTTAGAATATTTTCAATTCTTTGTGGTTTTGTTGGAGTTGTGGTAAGCCAAACGCTGATAATTCAGACTCAGCGACAGAGTAAAAACATTCATTTGTTTTTAAGACGCTTGAATTTGCTTCAAGCGGTTTTTTCCTTAGCGTTGGTAATAGTGTATTTTTTTGTTCATAGATTTATTAACGCTTTATTGGCTATTATTCTAATAAATGGTGTGCTATCACTATTAATGGGAATTCAAGTGAATAATACAGAGACAAAAATTTGCAGCAAAACATACAACAATATTTCTTTTGCAAGTAATTTACTGAGGATTTCTGAAAGCATGGCAGAAATAATATTTCAAAAAATATATCGAAAATCTTCTTCAACTGTGATAGAAGAGAGTTTTGCTCATATTGTGGTTATTATTTTCATTTTATGCTCAATGTCAATAGGTATTTTTATGGGAAGTTTAATGTGTAACCATGAGGGAGTAAAAGCTATTTATGGAATTCCCGTATTTTTCTTTCTGGCATATGGAATCACATTATTGAAGGATAAGAAGAAATAGGTGTTCGGTTTAATAGTCATAGAAATAGGGAGGTTGCTTTATAGCAAACTCCCTATTTCTTCTTCACAATACACTAAAATGCCATTATCTAAAAGTTTTTGAGCTGTAATACCATTTCCCAAAATTACCGTTGAAGAAAATGTTCCGTCATAAATTTCACCTTTCCCACATGAGGGACTACGACTCTTTAAAATAGCTGTCTTACTATTAAGAAGCTTAGCTATTTTCAATACCTCTTCTGCACCTTTTTCAAACGATAGCGAGAGATTATCACCAGAAATGTTGAATACCTCTTTTTTAAGAATTTCACTTGGAGGTCTTGGCGTGGGTAAACCTGAAAGTTGTTCAGGGCAGATAGGAATTAAAATATGGGTATGAGCAAGAGCTGTAATTTTTTCATTTAGCTTACTCTTTCCATCAAAACGACATGAAATACCTAAAAGACAGGCGCTACAAAGAATTTTATCCATGAGTTATCCTTTCATATGTGCAGGATCGGCATGGGTTTTTTAATAGAGGCGAATGTAATCTACATGAATTATATTTTTATTTTTTCTCACTCACACTTGAACGCTTGCTAGTTTTATTTTTGTCAATTTCTAGAGTACGTTCAAGAAGCCACTCATAAATAGGTTTGTTTTTTCCAAGATATGAGACTGAAGCGGCACAAAAACAGGTGACCATCAAGGGAAGTATAAGTGAGTAATTCATAGTAATCTCAGTGACAAGTACAATTCCTGTGATTGGAGCGCCAACGGTTGCGGTAAATAGAGCACTCATGCCGGCCACAGCAAATATTTCGGGAGAGATAGTAATCAATGGGAATAAGAGATGTAAAACATTACCAAATAGACATCCGAAAATGGTTCCGAGTGCAATCATGGGAGCAAAAACCCCACCTGGAACTCCAGAACCAAAACAAAATATAACTCCGAGAAATCGTATAATAAAAAGAATTAAAATAATTTGAACCGGAAGAGAGGTAGTGAGAACATAAGGAATGGTCGTTTCGCCGCCCCATACATATTCAGGAAAAAGAGCTACTCCTACGCCTATGAGAGTCGAAACGACAAGTATAACTATCCAAAAATTACGTTTTGAGAGTGATTTGTATAGGTCGAGTGTTTTAATCAGAAGTTTATTGAAAATAATCCCTAAAATTCCAAAAAAACACCCTAAGATAACAAATAACCAAAGATGAGAGTCCTTAATAATTGGAAACTGCTGCATCATAATAACGGGGTGATTGCCATCCAAAAAATTCAATATGACGTCACTGACGATACATGCTATGATGACGGCTTGCATGGAGACAAATGAGTACTTAAACTGCTTATGCATCTCTTCAATGACAAATAAAATACCAGCTAGAGGAGCATTGAAAGCAGTTGCGAGACCGGCCCCAGCACCTGCTGCAATCAATATATGTGTAAGATCAGTTTTGAGTTTATAGTGAGCTCCGAGGAGTTTACCAAGCGCTCCTCCCATTTGAACGGTAGGGCCCTCTCTTCCGAGTATCATGCCAGACCCAAGGGATAAAAGTCCCCCGAAAAACTTGACAGGGAGTATTCTTTGATAGCGAATAGTCCTTTTGTTTTCCAACGCTCCCTCAATTTCTGGGATACCGCTTCCAGCTGCTTCGGGTGCATATTTATTTACAAGAAGAATAGCTGCGATGATCATAGCGATTGAGATGATAATTGAGATGAGCACTTTAAGGGGTATAGAATGGATATGGTTGAGCATTTCATAACGGTTATTAGTAATCCAAGTTACGGCCATTCTGAAAAATGTGCCCACAAGCCCAACTAAGACACCTAGGAGTAATCCAAATAGGAGCAGAAAGCGGTATTGTTTTTTATCTGTAATGACAAAATATTTTAACCTTTTTTCAAATTGTCTCATAGTTTTAGATTCCTTTATAATATAGTATAACAGTATTATAATACAAAAAAGTGTATTTGAACATAGCTCTTGAATAAATATTTTATTAGCGTTACTTTGATTTTGTATCGAGAGGGCATAATAAAAGCAAATTAACTTGACACATCAAACGTTATATACTAGAATTCATTATTAAAAGAGGGTGGAGGAGGAAAAATGAAAAAATGGTTTGTGATGAGTTGTGTCATAGTCGAAGCCTTACTGTTTTTTGGTTGTGGACTTGCGAACACTACAAAAACAAATGCTCCAAATGTTTTACCAACAACGCCAGAAATATTCATTGTTCAAAATATACTTAAATCCCAGGTTGCTAATTTTTATTTAGAATCCAATACACCTTTTAATCAAGGCTCCTTAGGAGATTGTATGGGAGAAGCTTTCGTTGGTGCAACGGGGT
>JAPLKR010000038.1 GCA_026387965.1 Fusobacteriota bacterium
GAAACTATTCATTTACTCTCATTTTATAACAGTTGAATGCCTGCTTTGTTACAAGCATCCTCCACCACTGCTGGCCATATTGAGGATTGAACCTCTCCAATGTGTGCCTTTTTCAAAAAATACATACAAATTCTAGATTGCCCAATTCCCCCACCTGCAGTAAAGGGGAGTTCTTCAGAAAGAAGCATTTTGTGAAATGGCATTTCTAATCTCTCTTCACACCCTCTCTCTTTAACTTGTTTAAGTAGTGCCTCTTTGTCCACTCTAATTCCCATAGAAGAGACTTCAAACCCACACCCTAGTATCTCATTATATAAAACTATATCCCCATTTAATTCCCAATCATCATAATCAGGGGCTCTTCCGTCATGCATCTCTCCAGATTTCAGCTTCCCCCCCACTTTCATAATGAATACGGCTTTGTGCTCTTTAGCAACTATATTCTCACGCTCTTTTGGGGAAAGTTCTGGATATTTATCCTCCAATTCTTGCGTTGTAACAAAATAAATTTGGTCGGGAAGCGCAAAAGTAAAAACTGGATACTCGTAAGAAATATAAGCTGCTGTTGATTTGAATGCATTGTAAATACGTGTAACAAGATTTTTTAATTTTTCCTCAGTCCGTGTCTCTTTCGTAATAATTTTTTCCCAATCCCACTGATCTACGTAGATAGAGTGCATATTTCCCGTTTCTTCATCTTTTCTAATCGCGTTCATATCGGTATAAATTCCCTCCCCTACTTTAAATCCATATGTATGAAGGGCCATTCTTTTCCATTTTGCCAAAGAGTGCACAATTTGAATCTCACTTGAATCCTCTGGTGTTTTAAAACTTACAGGGCCCTCTACACCATTTAGATTGTCGTTCAGCCCCGTATCAGTTCTCACAAAAAGTGGTGCCGATACACGCGTTAAGTTTAACTCATAAGAGAGACTTTTCTCAAAATAATCCTTAACTTTTTTAATTGCTCTCTCCGTTTCAATCAATGTTAGTGCACTTTTATAATTCTCTGGATAAATCCTCATCTTTTTCCTCCTGTTTTTTTTGAAAATAAAAAAGACTGCTTAAGCTTTTCACCTAATCAGTCTTTGAAAATTTTGACCTCTAGGCACACTCCAATACAACTTGGGTATATGCCAATTTTGCACACACCCTTACAAGTTATTATTATTTGCAATAGAAGTCACTACTGTTTTCATTTTTTATTTTCCTTTTCTTGTTTGTTAATAGTTTTAGTCTACACGAGTGGCTAAAAAAAGTAAACCTCAATTTTTAACCATTCATGATTTTAATTTGTATTTTTTATGGTTTTTGAAAAATACACTCTTATTCTATCTCAGTTTTCTAGGGATTGACCATATAATTCATAGAGCAAAATTTATTCATTCATTAATTATTTGGAACAGCTACCACCGCCCCTTTATATTCTGCATTAATCCACGCTTTTACCTCTGGCGATTGAAGCACTTCAACTAACTTTATAATAGATGGATTCTTCTCTTGACTTGGCATTACCGTGATAATATTGGCATAATCGACATTGTCGGAATCCGTTACAATGGCATCTTTTTCTGGGTTGAGCCCCGCAGTCATGGCATAGTTTCCGTTTATAATCGCTGCAGTAACACTGTCGAGTGAACGCGGTATTTGAGCAGCATCTAGAGGAATAATTTTAATATCTTTAGGGTTTGATACAATATTTTGAGGAGTAGTACTACTTCCAGAACTATTGAGTGTAATGAGCCCCGCTTTTTGTAGAAGAAGAAGTGCTCTCGCCTCATTACTTGGGTCATTTGGAACCGCTACGCTAGCTCCATTTGGAAATGATGATACGGTGCGGTACTTTTTAGAATAAAGTCCAAATGGTTCAACATGAATCCCCCCCATTGAGACCATATCCATGTGATGAGAAGCATTGAAGGCATCCATATATGGAACAGTTTGGAAATAATTTGCTTGAATGCTACCATCTCTAAGCGCTAGATCAGGCGTTACATAGTCATTAAAAACAACTATTTTAAGGTCAATTCCCTCTTTAGCCAGCATCGGCTTAACATGGTTTAAGATATCCGCATGAGGGACTGCGGAGGCCCCCACCACAAGTACCGTCTCTTTTTGGGGAGGCATGCTAGAATTTTGAATAAAAGCAAAAGGACTCGCTGCTAAAACCACTATTATTATCACTATCCATGTATAGAATAACTTCTGTGATTTTCTTGTCTTAATATTTCTTACATATATATTTCCAAGTGATTGAATGATTTGTACCATGATAATGATGATAATAACAGAATAAATCATTATAGGTATATCATAGCGTTCATATCCATAGGTAATCGCGACATTTCCAAGACCTCCACCACCAATAGCTCCTGCCATCGCAGAATATCCAATAATATTGATGATAACAAGAGAAAGTCCATTTACAAGAGACGCTTTACCTTCTGGAAACAGTACCGATGAAATAATTTTCTTTCTTGAAGAACCAAGTGCTTTTGCCGCTTCAATCATGCCACCATCCACTTCTAATAGGGCGCTCTCTACCACACGTGCCACAAAAGGAGCCGCTGATAGAGCTAGAGGAACAATTGCTGCTGTTGAACCAATCGTCGTTCCAACCACATAGCGTGATATTGGAAGAATCAATATCATTAAAATAATAAACGGAAAAGACCTCGTTATATTAATAATTGCTTCAAGTACTGCATTAACCGATTTATTTTCACAAATATGCCCAGGACGTGTTACAGTAACCCAAAGTCCCACCGGAACTCCAATAACACCGGAGATTACTACAGCACAAACTACCATATATAGGGTCTGCATTGTTGCTGTATATAGTAAATTAACCATTGTATTTCACCTCCACTTGAATATTTTGAGACTCTAACCAAGAGACCGCTGCCTGTTGATTTTTAATCTCTCCCATTAATTCAAGGATAAGGTACCCAATACGGATGTTTTTAAGCTCATCAATTGTCCCTGTAATAATGCTAATATCAATATCAAATTTTCTTACAAGTTCTGATATAATGGATTTGTTAACACTTTCACCTGAAAAGACTACCTTAATAATTTTATTTCCTCTTACTTTAGTAAGTTCAATTTCTTTTGAATCATTCGCATGAATCTCTTCAATAAGATCTTTGGCTACTTGAGACTGGGGATTTCTAAATATCTCTTCCACACTTCCCACTTCCACTGATTCCCCATGAGACATTACCATAACTGTATCGCACATCTCTTTAATGACTTCCATTTGGTGAGTAATTAGTACAATCGTTAACCCCAATTTTTTTTGTATCTCTTTTAAAAGTTCTAAAATAGATTTAGTTGTTTTAGGGTCTAATGCCGATGTGGCTTCATCACTAAGTAAAATAGTGGGGGTATTTGCTAACGCCCTAGCAATTGCAACACGCTGTTTTTGACCACCACTAAGTTGCTCAGGGTAGTTTTGAGCTTTATCTTGAAGTCCTACGATTTCTAAAAGTTCAGCCACACGAGCTTTAATTTTGGATTTCTCCCAATCGGCAATTTCAAGTGAAAAAGCAATATTGCCTTCAACTGTTCTTGAACTTAATAGATTAAAGTGTTGAAATATCATTCCCACTTTTTGACGATAGTTCTGAAGTTTCTTTCTATCAAATTCAATAATGTTTTCCCCATTTACTATAATTTCGCCACTGCTTGGTTCTTCAATTCTGTTAAGCATTCTAATTAAACTTGATTTCCCGGCCCCTGAAAGTCCAATAATTCCAAAAATTTCATTTTTAGAAATTTTTGTTGAAACATTTTTTACCGCATCAACTGTTGTATGCTTCACTTGATACGATTTACTGACATTCCTTATTTCTATCACATTTTCCTCCTAAAAATTAAAACTCCTCTTATCATGCGATAAGAGGAGTTCTCATTTATCGCTATTAGCTGGACCACCTTGCATATGCCGGTTGGTGTGAGATCGTCGAGCTAATCCTCTCCCTCACTCTTGATAATTTATTCTATTCTGTTCATAGTTTACTTCATTTTTTTTTCAAATGCAATAGCAATTTTTAACCATTGCTTTGTTAAGTTTAATCAAAATTGCGAGATATACTTATTACTATCGCTCTTTCATTAACGGAAGATTCAAATATTATCAGCAAATTTAGCAAAAAAATACCCTTGCTTTTAGGTCAATAATCGTTCATAAAATATTTCTATATCTCGGCCGTTGTAGAGATCGGTATGGGATAGAAAAATGAATCTATTCCTGGAACAGGTTGTACAGGACTGCTTGAATTATAAGGGGCATTGGGCACCGTTTCTATCCAGTTCACTTTTCCTTGCAGTTGAAGAGGCGCTATTATTTTGAAAAAATTCATCTGACCAGGCGTAGAACTGCCTTGTCTGGTATTCTAAAGCATTTTATAGTAATTCAAATACGCATTAAATAAGCTTGGACCATTGGTATTTTGCCCACTCCATGCACCCGTTGGTGCTGAAATGTTTGTTCCTTCTTGCCACAATACGCCACCACCAGCTTTTCCTGGTTGGTCGTGATTAGAGGAAGTAACAAAAGGTGGATTATATAATTAAGTGCAACAGGGAAAAATAAAGGTAATAAAAAAGCCCATAAGAAGGAAGTCTGATATAATGTAGGTTACGATCAAACATTAAGGAGACTTT
>JAPLKR010000130.1 GCA_026387965.1 Fusobacteriota bacterium
CTATGGTAATATGGGTATAGCTCATAAGTTAAAGTCTCCTTAATGTTTGATCGTAACCTACATTATAACAGACTTCCTTCTTATGGGCTTTTTTATTACCTTTATTTTTCCCTGTTGCACTTAATTATACAATCCACCAAATAATATCTTTTTCCATCTATTAGCTCCTATTTTTTTTACACTATATGCAGAAATATTATTGCTTACTTTCTTTGCAATTATAAATGGCTAAAATAAAGAAAAAGGCGTTTCGCATTAAGCAAAACGTCTTTTTTGAATCTATTTTTTCATATTGGCACTAAAAAGTTCTTTGATACTTCCAATTGAGCTAAGAACAGAAGTGGCTTCATAAGGCATAAATACCGTATTGTTATTAGTGCTAGCTAATTTCTGGAAAGCCTCAATGTACTTCATAGCGAGGATAAACTGAATAGATTCACTTTCTGAAACAATGCTCTTTTTAATATTGTTAATAGCATCTGATTCCCCTTGAGCTATTTTGATTTTAGCCTCTGCAATACCTTCAGATTCTAAAATACGAGCTCTTTTTTCACCTTCAGCACGAGCGATTTGTGAATCTCTAAATCCCTCAGCTTCTAGAATTTGTGATTGTTTTTGACCTTCGGCAGTCAAGATACTTGCACGTTTATCACGTTCCGCACGCATTTGTTTTTCCATGGCTGATTGAATCTCATCAGGGGGCTTAATATCTTGGAGTTCAACACGATTAACTTTGATCCCCCATTTCTCAGTAGCTTCATCTAAAATAATGCGCAGTTTGCTGTTAATGGTATCTCTTGAAGCGAGGGTTTGGTCTAAATCAAGCCCTCCAAGGACATTACGAAGTGTTGTTTGAGTCAACTTCTCAATAGCGTCTGGAAGGTTTAAAATTTCGTATATTGCACGCTTAGGATCTACAATTTGAAAATAAAGCAGAGCATTGATTTCAAGGGTAACATTGTCGCGCGTAATGACATTTTGTCTTGGGAAATCATAAACCGTTTCACGAAGATCAATTCTGTCCACATCGGCATTAAAATACATATTTCGTCCATTGGGCCCCACTTGTACATATTTCCAACGAATTTTTCTAGGTGAATCAATAAACGGAATGATAAAATTAAGTCCGCTAAGCAACGTTTTTTCGTAACGACCAAGGCGCTCGATGATAATAACCTCGGCTTGTTTTACGATAAATATTCCTTTTTTCATAAAAACAGCAATTACAATGATGATAATAACTAATATAACAATGTACGGCATAATTCTCCTTTGTGTAGTTTAACTACTTAAGTGGATTTTTTTGAATATAAAGTGTAGAACTTTCAATTTTATAGATATAAGCAAATTCATTTAGTAAAAAGACATCTTCATTTTCATGAGTAGTTGCATTCCAAATGTCATCATAAACTTTAACACGGTATTCACAATTCTCTTTTGTATCTACAATGGTGACACGCCTTCCGATATATTCGGAAATATTACCTTTATAAGCATTTGGTTTGAGGCTAAGAGGAATTTTCTTCATAGAAAAGTAGAAAATAAGGGTTAAGATGATGACAATGGTGAGTAGTGTTGGAAGATGTGGAAAAAAGAACGCAACCACTCCGGCAATAATGGTAGCAAGTCCAAAACTTAGAAAAATAAAAAGAGTAGGTGTAAGCATCTCAAAAAGTACAAGTAAGATGCCTACGCCGATAAAGTAGTATGCCATTAGTTAATAGGTTTGATATTCCAGATTTCATCCGCATAACTTTGGATGGTTCTATCACTTGTGAAGAAGCCGGAATTTGCGATGTTAATAAGAGATTTTTTAGCCCAACCCAATTTATCATGGTAGGCAACATCTACTTCTGCTTGTGCTGCTTTGTATTCAGCAAAGTCTTTAAGAACAAAGAATGGATCAGGAATATTACCTTCAACACCGTGAAGTAGAGAATCATAAAGCTCTCTAAAAATTCCAGGTTCTTTTGGGCAGAATACATCAGAATTTAGATGTTCTAAAACTTTAGCTAAATCTGGATTATTTTCATATTCATCCCAAGAGTGGTAGCTGTGATTATTGGTATATTCTACAACGTCTGCTGCTGTAAGTCCAAAGATAAATGCGTTCTCTCTGCCAACATGGTCAACGATTTCGACGTTTGCACCATCCATAGTTCCAATTGTTAATGCACCATTCATCATGAATTTCATGTTTCCGGTTCCTGAAGCCTCTTTACTTGCAGTAGAGATTTGTTCCGATACATCTGAAGCGGGGAAGATGGTTTGTGCAAGTGACACATTGTAGTTTTCTAAGAATACCACTTTAAGTTTATGGTTTGTATCTGCATCATTATTAATTTTTTTAGCTATATTGTTGATAAGCTTAATAATACTTTTTGCTCTTCTATAGCCACTTGCTGCCTTAGCGCCAAAGATAAATGTTCTTGGAGCGATATCAAGATCAGGATTTTCTTTAAGTCTGTTGTATAAATCAATGATGTGAAGCGCATTTAAAAGTTGTCTTTTATACTCATGTAGACGCTTAATTTGAACATCGAAAATTGAATTAGGATCAATGGTTACTTTGGTCTGATCGTAAATAATTTTTGCTAAATCTTTTTTATTTTCAAATTTTATCTGCATTAACTCTTCTAATGATGCAGTGTCTTCAACATAAGCTTCTAATTTTTTAAGCTCATCAAGATTTGTAATCCAACCATTCCCGATTTTAGAAGTAATGAAGTTTGCAAGTCTTGGATTAGAGAGAAGAAGCCATCTTCTTTGTGTAACACCATTGGTCTTGTTATTGAATTTTTTTGGGTAGAGTTCAAACCACTCTTTTAACTCTTCATTTTTTAATAATTCAGTATGAAGTGCCGCCACCCCATTGACAGAATGACTTCCGACGATAGCAAGCCATGCCATATGAATTAGACCATTTGCCACAATTGACATACGGTTTTTCTTATTCCAATCTTTTGGATACTTCATCTCTAATTCTTTTAAGAAACGACGGTTAATCTCTTCGATAATTTGGTAAATTCTTGGAAGAAGTTTCGAGAACATATCAATTGGCCATTTTTCAAGAGCTTCAGCCATAATTGTATGATTAGTATATCCAAAAACTTTAGTTGTAATACGCCAAGCAAATTCCCACGAAAGTCCCTCTTCGTCCATTAGAATTCTCATAAGCTCTGGAATTGATACAACTGGGTGAGTATCGTTAAGCTGCACAGCTACTTTATCTGCAAATTTTGCAAAATTTGCTCCATATTGTTTTTTGTAATTTCTTAAGATGTCTTGTAAACTTGCTGATGAGAAGAAGTATTGCTGTTTAAGTCTTAATTCTTTACCAGATGGACCAGTATCATTAGGGTAAAGTACACGAGAGATATCCTCAGCACTATTTTCTTGTGCCATGGCTTGTAGGTACTCTTGGTCATTAAAAAGTTGAAGATTAAATCCCTCTTTTGATGAAGCGTCCCATAGTCTAAGTGTATTTACATTGTCAGTTCCATATCCTGTAACAGCAAAATCATATGGAGTTGCGACAATATCTTCCGTATTTTCAACAAAGAAAACTTCTCTTCCTTCATCGTTTTTCTTAGCATTAACCTCGCCATAAAACTTAATAACTACGCGCTCTGCTTCTCTTTCAATTGACCATGAATCACCGTATTTTAACCAATTATCAGGCTCTTCCATTTGCACCCCATTTTCAAATTTCTGTTTAAACATTCCAAAACGATAACGAATTCCATAACCATGTCCTGGAAGATTAAGCGTAGCAAGAGAATCTAGGAAACATGCAGCAAGTCTACCAAGCCCGCCATTTCCAAGTCCTGCGTCTTGCTCAATTTCTTCGATTTTGTTGTAATCAATTCCAATTTCAGAGCAAATTTCTCGAATATCTTCAAGTGAGAGCATGTTAATCAGATTATTACTCATTGCTCTCCCAATCAGAAACTCAGCCGAGAAATAAAACATTTGCTTGGCTTCTTGTTTTTTTGTTTTTTCTTTCGTTAGCATCCAACAATCTGCAATGGTATTCATAATAGTTTGAGATACAACACGATATTTATCAACTTCAGAAGCATTTTTAAGATCAGTAAGATATTGAACATGTAGACGACGTTTTACGATTTCAATAAATAATTTTTTATCAATTTTCATTTTGCGAAAATCTCCTTTCAAATATAGCAATCTTTCTAAGTGCTAACTAACTTGATTATAGAATAATATTGAGATGATGTCAACTTAATAATAATAAGCATGCAAGTTATAAACGATTAATATAATTTAATTTTAATGGTTATTTAGGAGATGAGGAATCTGTGGATATGGCAATTTTATTTTTTGTATAAAAATTTAACAAAAAATAATGAAAAAATGATATAATAAAAAAGTGATTATTAATAGAAGTAAATAGGAGAAATTTGTGAAAAGAGAAAGAGTTGCTTCAATAGATATTGGAACAAATTCCGTGAGACTATTAGTGGCAGATAGAGAAGATTATAAAATAATACAGGTAGAAAAAAGAAAAGTCGTGACACGTTTAGGGAAAAATCTCTCTTCAACTGGACTACTCTCAGAAGAGTCAATGGATAACACATTGGAGGCATTAAAATTGTTTGCCAAACGTGCAAGTGAGCATGGTGTAAAGTCAGAAAATATTGTTTGCCTAGCAACGTCTGCTAGTCGGGATGCGCAAAATGGCGAAGAATTTATGAAGAAAATTGGAATAGTTGTTGGCATAAAACCTCAAATCATACCTGGAGAGATTGAAGCTCAACTTGCATTTGCAGGAGCGACGTGTGATAGAGATATCAATAGAAAATATTTGGTGGTGGATATTGGTGGCGGATCTACAGAGTTTGCTTATGGGACACCAGAAATATTAGAACTTGTTGAAAGTCTTAATATGGGAGCAGTGAGATTAAAAGAGCTTTTCTTTGCGTCAGATGAGTATGAAGAGGAAACAATAGAGAAGGCAAAAATATTCATTTCAGGGCTAATGAGTGATATTGTTGAGATTAAAGGAGAGCCCTATGAAGTCATTGGTGTTGCCGGAACGATAACGACGCAAGTAACGATACGTGACTCAATAGATAAAGAAGTTGGATATGTTCATTTGAAAATGTTGACTAAAAATGAGGTTAAAGATAATTTTAACCGTCTTAAAAAAATGAGTTTAACCGAACGAGAATCCATTATAGGTTTGGAAAAAGAGAGGGCAGATGTCATTGTTGTGGGAACGCTTATTTTGCTGACATTAATGGAAGTTTTAGGAATTGAAGAGATGCGGGTATCCGAAAGTGATAATTTGGAGGGAATGCAACTCTTAGATTTTTCAGAAGAAAAATAGGATATTATTTTGGTATTTTTAAAACAAATAAGTAAATAATTGATATTCTATTGCTGGTGAATAATGCCAAATTATGGAGAAATTATGGACGAATGAGAAATTTTAAAAAAATTTATTTTTGACAATTTAACACAGAAGAGAAACAAAAGCAAAACTTATAGAAGTTTATTAGAGGCAAAAAATAATACTATTAATAAAATTAAGTAGGAGGATTATAAAAATGAGACTAATTATTGGATGTGACCATGGAGCAACGCCTTTAAAAGATGAGATTGTAAAACATCTAGTGGCAAAAGGGTTAGAAATAGAAGATGCAGGGACTTTTGGAACAACCCCAGTCGATTATCCGGATATAGCAAAAAAAGTATGTGAGAAAATTCAAAACAAAGAAAAGGATTTAGGAATACTTCTTTGTGGAACAGGGATTGGAATCTCAATTGCCGCTAACAAATATATTGGCATTCGAGCATCACTTTGTCACAATGAGTATGAAGCTGAGATGTCCAAAAGACATAATGATTCAAATGTATTGGTTCTTGGTGGAAGAGTGATAGGAAGAGATTTGGCTCTCAGCATCGTAGACAGATATTTACTATGTGATTTTGAAGGTGGAAGACACCAAGCAAGACTAGATAAAATAGCATTGATTGAAAAATTACAGTAGTAGATTTTTGTGGAATCAAGGAAATCAAAACAATTTGAACATGGGTGCATACTGGGTCGCGAAAAGGAATGGACGTACACGGATTTAAGAAAAGATTTTTTATATAAAAAATTTTAAAAGAGTGTGCAGTTTGAAGATTTTGATGGTTAGTCAGATTTTAGTCAGGTTCGAAAATATATTTAAGGAGGAAATGATGTGCATATTTTGTAAAATAGTGAACAGAGAAATCCCTGTAAAACTGATCTATGAAGATGAATTTGTGGTTGCGTTTGATGATATTAACCCAACAGCACCTGCTCATTTTTTAGTGATTCCGAAAATTCATATCTCAACCCTCAATGAGATTACATCGGAAAATTCGAATATGTTAGCAAAAATATTTGAGGTGATTCCAAAACTCGCTAAAGAAAAAGGTGTTGATGAAAAGGGATATAGAGTAGTAGCAAATTGCAATAGTGAGGGTGGACAAGAGGTCTTTCACATTCATTTTCATGTAATTGGCGGAAAGCAGTGTAAATGGCCAGCGGTGTAAATTTAGTTATCTCAAGCAGAGAGAACAAAACATATAAACTTCTTCGCCAACTCACGCAAAAAAAGTTTCGCCAAGAGTTAGGACTTGTTATCATAGAAGATACCAATGCCCCCAGTTATGTTAAAAATGTGGTAGAAATTATCGTCAGAGAAGATAGAGTAAAAGAGTATGAAAAAAAAGTGCTCCATTTAGGAGCTAAAATCTCCATTTTTGCGCTTGAGCTTTTTAAGAGTGTTTCAACGTTAGAAAATTCTCATGGACTTATTTTTATTGTAAAAGTTCCCATGGAAAAAAAAATTACACACTCTAAAATATTCGTACTAGATGAAATTCAAGACCCTGGAAATATGGGTACAATCATTAGAACATTAGATGCACTGAATTTTACCCAAGTGATACTGATTAAAGGGTGCGTGGATATATGGAACGAAAAGTGTGTAAGAGGTGCTATGGGCTCTCTTTTTCATGTGGATATTCATAGTTACGAGAGAGCGAAAGCAATAGAATTTCTTCAAAAAGAGGGGTATCACATTTATGCCACTACACTCTCAGAGAGAAGTATCTCTCACTTCACTCTAAAGTTAGCAGAAAAATGTGCCTTTGTAATGGGAAATGAGGGTCAGGGTGTAAGCGGGAGTTTTTTAGATGTTGCAGATACCCACGTGAAAATCGTGATGTATGGCAAAGCGGAGAGCCTTAATGTTGGTGTTGCCACTGCGGTACTTGGGTATGAGGTGCGTCGATGCTTATTATGATTTTTTTTAATTGGGTCAGGGATACTTACGGGTTTTTTAGCTGGACTGCTTGGTGTTGGGGGAAGTTTAATTACTGTTCCTTATATGATGCAGTATAATATTCCTCAAAGGGTAATAGATGGGACGACCACCATGTTTACTGTTGTTGTTACCGTTATTGGAACGATGCGCTACATTTATAATGGCGTGACAGAACAACACATGACCCATACCGTGCGGACAATTGGCTATGTAACGTGGCCAGCAGTGCTTTTTATGACACCATTTAGCATGTGGTTTGCAAAGTACGGGGCTGATTTAAGTAAAAAACTCGATGATAAAGTTTTGAATTTTATGGTTTGGTCGTGCTGACGTAGCAACCATGGCAAGAAAATTAGGAGGACAATTTTGAAAGAGAAAATACTAAATCGTTTTATACGTTACTGTAAAGTGAACACCAAATCTAATCCAAATAGCGAAAATCTACCGAGTACAGAAGTTCAGTTTGAACTGGCTCACATATTAAAGAACGAGTTAGAGATGCTAGGGCTTCAAAATGTCGAGCTAGATGATAAGTGTTATTTGATGGCGACACTACCAGCCAATACAAGCAAAAAAGCGCCAACGATAGGATTTATATCACATTTAGATACAGCTCCAGACTTTTCAGGTGAAGAGGTTAATCCTCAAATTATTGAAAATTATAATGGCTTAGCCATAAAATTAGGAAATAGCGGAGATAGTATTGATCCGTTGGATTTTCCTGAAGTTTTAGACTACATAGGACAAACGTTGATAACTACAGATGGAAAGACGCTTCTAGGGGCTGACGATAAAGCAGGTATTGCTGAGATTTTGGAATTTCTAAGCTATTTAAAAGAGCATCCTGAACTTGAACATGGGGAGATTAAAGTAGGATTTACCCCAGATGAAGAGATAGGTAGAGGAGCTGACTTTTTTGATGTGTCAAAATTTGGAGCTGAGTTTGCTTATACAGTAGATGGTGGTAAAATTGGCGAGATTGAGTATGAGACCTTTAATGCTGCAGGGGCTAAAATAGAAATTCATGGAAGAAATGTTCATCCTGGAAGTGCAAAGGGTAAACTGGTTAGTTCGATTGCCATTGGAGAAGAGTTAAATAGAATGCTGCCGTTTAGTGAAAGACCAGAATATACCGAAGGGTATGACGGATTTTATTTTTTAATGCGATTTGATGGAAGCATTGAAACAACAACGTTAGAGTATATCATTCGAGACCATTCTAAGAAAAAATTTGAAAGTCGTAAGAAGTATTTAGAAAAAATTGTAGCGTTTCTGAATGAAAAATTTGAAAACCGTTTGACTTTAGAGATGAAAGATCAATACTACAATATGGCAGAGATGATAAAACCTCATCCTCATATTTATGATTTAGCTGTCAGAGCTATTCAAAAAGCAGGAATTGAGCCAATTACAAAGCCTGTTCGTGGGGGTACTGATGGTTCAAAACTCTCATTTATGGGACTTCCAACTCCCAATATATTTTGTGGAGGGCACAATGGGCATGGAAAGTATGAATTTATTCCTGTCGAATCTATGGTAAAAGCTGTAGAAGTTTTAGTCAACATCGCCACTTTGGCAGTTGAATAATAAAATATGGGTATGTTATGGAGGTGTACTGGTAATTAAAATGATCACGGTTATTCGCTATACGAGGCAACTTTTAGATTAATTTTTTTTCCTCAAAGCTGTATGTTGCAGACACTATTTATTTAAACATATTCTAAAAAAACAAGGAGAGCACAGATGAAAAAACTATTTATTTCTTTAATTGTAGGGGTAATTCTCTCGATAACAGCTTTTGCGTCACAATACGTGACGTACAACAATTTCTCACAATTCTACAACTTGGCACAAAGTTTAGGGAAACAGTATGGGCCGCAAAATGTACTTTTGGTGTATGATATTGATTGTACACTATTAACGGCAAAACAACAGCTTGGAAGTGACATTTGGTTCAATTGGCAGTCTCAATTGATGGCAACAGATCCAAACTCAAAATACTTAGTCTCTAAAGATTTTAACCAAATGCTTCAAGATCAAATCATTTTAAATTATTTTTATCCACTTTACCCAACAGAAAGCACTATGCCACAACAATTTTCACAGCTACAAAATCAAGGGTTTAAAAATCTAATTCTTTCAGCACGAGGCTCTGCTTGGGAGCAACTCACAGAGCAACAAATGGCGAATGCTGGATTTAATGTACAAAAAAATGAAATTTCAAATGGATTTACAGGAACGTATATGCCATATAACTTAAGCAATATTAGTGGTTCAGGGCTTACGGCTCAAGATGTTAGCATAGCAAAGCTCAAAAATCCAAGAACAGTCTCATTTGAAAATGGTATTTTTTACGCTTCTGGTCAAAATAAAGGAATTATACTGAAAACGTTACTTGCAAAACTAGGTCAACAGTATAAAGCTATTATTTTTATTGATGATACAAAGGCAAATACAGACAATATGTGGGCAATTTACCAAAATGACCCAACAGTGAATATGAACTGTGTAAGATACAGTTATGATGATTCGCTAAAAGCAGCTTTTGCAGCAGAGGATAAAACACAAGTGTATAACCAATGGTTACAATTCGAACAAATGGATCAAAATGTATTTGGAACAACAACGGTTCCCGTTTCAGGCGAATAATTTTTTGATAATATGAATGATATGAAAAAAGTAGAGAGAGGATCTCTACTTTTTTCTATATAATGAAAGTATAAGAGAAGAATTAGTCTTGAATTTAACTATGGAAAAATAGTTAGGGAAATATATAATTGAGAGGTAATTAGTATATGAAAAATAGACCAAAAGTCGGAGTAGGTATTCTCATAATAAAAGAGGACAAAGTTCTTTTTGGAAAACGGGAAAATGCATATGGTGATGGTGCTTGGAGTTTCCCTGGTGGGCATCTTGAGTTCAATGAGAGTTTTGAAGAGTGAGCTGTAAGGGAAACGTTAGAAGAAACAGAGATAAAAATTAAAAATGTGAAGTTTTCCACCGTAACCAATGATATTTATTAAGTTTCAATCGGCTCTAATACCCCTCTACTTGCGGAGGGGTATTAGAATTTTAGGGTTGCCATATTTATTAAACCCTCACCAGTACAAAAATTCAACTTCATATCAAATAACTTTATACACAAAAACGAACATTATAACTTCAATTGACAAATTTAAGTGCAACTTAATTTGTCAATTGGGGATTCTAAAAATTATATTATGCTGTAAAATCTAAAAAAGTTAGTTAATTTGTTCAGATTCAATTATCCGACGAAAAAATTTACGTTGTCTTGTTTTTGAGTATCATTAATTCCAACAGATATGTATGGTTCATTAGGAAGTTCTACTGCCACGCTATACCAATCATCATCAGAGTTAGGACCAAACCTGGTGACAACTACCTGGTCAGCAGGCCAACCATCAGAATTCACCTTAGGTGAATCGGTTATTGAAAAATAACCGATCTTTGTACCGGTAGTGCTTTCAACTGCAACAGTAATATAATCATCCCCAAACCACCCTAAACCGTAGCTCTCAGTATATTTATATGATGTGGAATGAGCAGCGATTGTTATCCATGTATTATTTTCTGGGATATCATCGGCATTCCAGTTGGAGTCATCAGTTTCTTCATATTGTATCGGATATGACTGGTTATTGACAACTTGGACATCAAAACCTTGACCTGCAAAAGCAGTAGCGCTTAAAATTGTTCCAGCAGTGATAATTGTTAACAGTAATATTTTTTTCATTAGTTAATTACCTCCAAAATTAGTTTATTTTTATGTAATATTACACCAGACATGAGTGCATGTTCCTTATTGAATTGTGTAGAAAATACATCACCACAATAAATTCCAATCATAAGCTTTGTCATGGACTCACGCATGACTAAAGAATTGACTATAAAGACTTTAAATCGGGCATTAGGGCATTTGAAAGAGACTAAAAATTTATTCCACCACTCTGATAGAGGCGTTCAATATTGTTCAAACGATTATCAGGAATTGTTGAAAAAAAATGAAATCACTTGCAGCATGAGCGGAAAAGGTAATTGCTATGATAATGCAATCATTGAATCCTTTTATAGCAGTTTAAAAAAAGAACTCGTTTTTCATGAAAAATATAGAACTAGACAGCAAGCCATCGATAGTATTACCAAGTATATTCTACATTTTTATAATTGTAATAGGATTTATGGGTCTATTAATGATTGTACGCCTATTCAATTTTAAAAATTATATTATGCTGCAAAATCTAAAAAAGTTAGTTAATTTGTTTGGGTTGAATTTCCGACGGAAATATTTACGTTGTCTTGTTTTTGAGTATCATTAATATTAAAAAATATGGATGGTTCATTAGGAATTTCTACTGCTAAGCTATTCCACTTATCACCAGAATTAGGACCAAACCTGTTGACAACTACCTGTTGACCAGGCCAATCACTAGGATCCATATTAGTGAGATCGGTTATTGCAAAACAACCGATCACTGTACCGGTAGTGCTTTCAACTATAACAGTAATATAATTTTCCCCACTCGTCCCGTCCAAAAATTGAAAACCTTTGCTTTCTGTATATTTATATGATGTGGAATGAGGAGCGATTGTTATCCATGTATTTGTGATATCGTAGTTATTCCAGTTGAGCTCATCAATTTCTTTATATTGTATCGGATATGACTGGTTATTGATAACTTGGACATCGAAACCTTGACCTGCAAAAGCAGTAGCGCTTAAAATTGTTCCAGCAGTGATAATTGTTAACAGTAATATTTTTTTCATTAGTGAATTACCTCCAAAATTAGTTTATAGTTACATAAGATTGTACCACACATGAGTGCATATGTATAATTAAATTACGTAAATCTAATGACAAAACGAGCTCTAAATTAGATTTTTTTTTTTTAATTATGTGCCGCTAGAAAACAGTTTTCCACATTGCGAAGTGTATAAGTTGAAATCTTGATAATAGCCATATTTTTTAAAATAAATCGAGTTTTTAAAAACTTTTCCACATGATTATTTGGAAAATTGTGGAAATCTAGAAGTGAGTAAAATCAACGCTTTGGGGCGCGTCGCGTGAAAGTGCATTGAAGCATGATGAGACATTAGATGTTGAAAAGTTGAAAACTATAATGCGTCTTGTCAAGTACTTTTTTGTTAAAATATCAAAATTAATTTAACGGTTTATAATAGCAAACTTCAATTATCAAATTAAGTGCAACTTAATTTGATAATTGAAGTCCGCCCAGAAAACTTCATGGGGCGCTTTGTAATTAAGTACTTATATTGGTCTGTTAATCAATTGAGTAGCTACGTCTCTAATTTCTTTATCTGAAATAGTATTGAAGTCCGTTCCTTTTGGGAAATACTGCCTTAATAAGCCATTTGTATTCTCGTTAGTTCCTCTTTCCCATGGATGGTGAGGAAGTGCGAAATAATAGTCGATTTCTAGAATCTTAAAATTTGTCATACCGGCTGCTAATGCTGGTATCTATGAACTTCAAGAATAGAATCCGGGACTATGACCAAAATGACAAGCGCTCAATTCAGTCTCCATATTTAAGAAAACTGCTACAAAAGCAAAAAAAGACTTTAAAAAGTTATGAAAATATGATAAATTTTTAGTATAGAAATCTTAAGGAGGCATACAATGTCAATAAAAGTTTTAAACACAGTAGACAGAGCTTATGATGTTTTTATTGTACCAAAATTTGAAGGGAAGGTGAAACTGCCAGAGTGTATTACAGGTGAGACTCGTGACTATTTAACGACTCTTATTGCAAAAAAAGAGTTTACAGGAAAAAAAGAGACATATTTTAAAGCGGAAGTGATTCAAAATGGAAAAGTTTCTAAAATAATTTATATCGGAATGGGAAAAATTGGGGAGTGCGATAAAAGAGCTGCACTCAATGCCTACTATAAGGTGTTTAGAAGGGCAAAAGGGGAGATTATTTTTATTGCAAATGATGTGTGTGCTGCAACTGTTGCTGAGAGCTTCCTATATAGTCTTTATGATTTTGATACCTATAAATCAGAAAAGAGTGAACATGCAAAAACGCTTACTTTAGTGACAGAGGAGAGCGAATCCATTATTAGAGAAGTGGAAGTCGTTGTAGAGGGTGTTACACATACAAGAGAGCTAGTGAATGAGCCGGCAAATGTTATTTATCCTGAAACGTTGGCAAAGTACGCTGTAAAATTAGGTGAAGAGTATGGGTTTCAAGTGGAAGTGTTTGATGAAAGTTACGCACAAAAGTTAGGGATGCATGCATTTTTAGCCGTGGCGCAAGCTTCAAAAAAACGTCCAAAGTTGATTGTAATGAGATATTTTGGTGCAGGAAAAGAGAATCCTGAAGTAATAGGACTTGTGGGAAAAGGTCTTACCTATGATACCGGGGGGCTTTGCATTAAGCCGCCAGAGGGTATGAAGGGCATGAAAGATGATATGGGAGGCTCGGCCACCGTTATGGGTGTTATGGCAGTTATCTCAAAGATGAAGCTCCAAAAAAATGTTGTGGCAGTTGTGGCTGCATGTGAAAATGCCATTGGAGGCAATGCCTTTCGTCCAGGGGATATCATCTCTTCCATGAAGGGAATATCTATTGA
>JAPLKR010000031.1 GCA_026387965.1 Fusobacteriota bacterium
CTGAAAAAGTTGTTTTCACTGAATTTTTGCCCGCTCTCATGAAAAATTTCTCCATGAAAGTTCAGTCCAATAAAGTTGATTTTCTAAGATTTTGCGTCCAAGTCCTCATGCGGCCTCTACCGCAAATTTCATAGATCTATCTAGCTTAGAAATATGAATTTTTTTATCTCATCAATAGATTTTTAAAACTTACCACTTGTCCTCTAATTGCATCGTAAATTTCAACTCCGCATAAATCTATTCCAATAAAAATCACTAAAGAAGAAAACTATTGTAAAATATCAAAATTCCTTTTTAAATTAATTCGCCATTGCTCACAATGATGACATTAATCAAATTTTAAAGTAATATCTAAAGTATCTCATTTAGTATTAAGGGCAGGATGGAGGTAAAAAGATAAAACTCTCTTGCAAGCGAGGGGGTTCGTGGTGTTTATCTAATTTTGAATTTATGTCAACCACTAAAATCGCTGATGAAATTATTATTCATATAAAGTGATTTTTTTGTGCCCCATCCATGTGAATGAGGCACTCATGCAAAAAAAACCCAAATAAAGTGTTCTCTATCGCCGCCACTTGAATTTTTTCATTTTAAAGAAAATTATAACCGATAGAAACTATCGCTCCTGGGGTTGCTCCAAATAAATAACCTGCTTGAAGCGAAAGATTACTTAAAGGGGTGACTTGCATAATCGGCCCCACATTGACCCCACCTTGAAAATCACTCACATAGCCTCCGATACTTACCAAATAAAACGTTTCTGGTACAGCATATAATCCCATTAACGATACCCCAAAGCCTTGAGAGTAATAGGTGATTGACGGCGCAATATCAAAATTGGGCAGTACAAAATTATATCCAAGCTCTACTTGACCATATCCACCGCTATTCATTCCGCCTGTCATGATCACATTCCCCGGAAACATCTCTTGTAAGCTAACGCTATTATCTGCAAAAATTGTTCCAAAAAGACCTATCACTCCCGCAACTATCCATAATTTTTTTTTCATTTCTTCCTCCCAAGCATTTCTTACGTCTATTATAAACTAAATTATATGAAATATCAAAATATTATTTATTCAAAATCTTTCCTATTTAAACTTGCACTTTTTTCTGTTATAATATAGAAAATTACGTCAAAGCAGCAGGGGGATTTTTGTGAAATCAGTCACAATTATGATTACAAATGAAAATGGGCTTCATGCACGTCCTGCATCGTTACTCGTAAAGTGTACAACACAATATAAAAGTAAAATTACCATCACTAGTAATGGCGAAAAAGTTGACGCAAAAAGTATTATGGGAATCATCCTTCTAGCTGCAGAAAAAGGCAGAAACTTATATGTCGAAATTGATGGCCCTGACGAAGATATTGCATTAGAGAACTTCTTAAAAACCATTATAGATAAAAAATTTTGTGAGGCTTAAATGAAAATAATTCGTGCAGAAAAAATGGGATTTTGTTTTGGTGTTACAAAAGCTGTTGATATGGCTCATGCGCTAACACTGACTCATCCTAAAAAAAGTATCTTTATTCTTGGGATGCTCGTTCATAATCAACATGTTATCAATGAACTTTTAGAAAAAGGCATCCAATTTATACAGGGTAAAGATATTGCAACTTTACCTGAAGGATGCATTGTTATTATTCGTGCACATGGCGTGACTTTTGAACTCTATCAAACGCTCAAAGCAAAAAAGGTTGAACTTTATGATGCCACATGTATCTTTGTAAAAAAAGCACGCGATCTCATTATTGAAAAAGAAAATGATGACTTTCATATTCTTTTTATTGGTGATGAGGATCACCCAGAAGTTCAAGGGATTGTTAGTCATGTTAAAAATGTGTCACTTTTTCCTAATCTTGAAGTATTAAAAACCACTTTTAATGAAATTGAGTATAAAAAGTATTTTGTCATGTGCCAAACAACGTATAATCAATCTAAATTTAAAGAGATCAAAGAGTACTGTAACACATTTCTTAAATCTACTATCGTTTCTGATACGATTTGTTATGCAACTCATGAAAGACAAGAAGCGATCGTTTCTCTTGCACAAAAATGTGACAAAATAATCATTGTTGGAGGAAAAAATAGCTCTAATACCGTCAAGCTCTTTCAATTAGCGCAGGAAATCAATCCGAATTCAACGCATATCGAAACAGCTGAAGAGTTAGATTTAACTTTTTTTCAAGAAAATGACATTATTGGAATTACAGCTGGTGCTTCAACGCCAGAATCAAGTATTTTAGAAATTGAAAAAAAACTTATGGAGGCATTTGTGAATAATCAAGACTTTGAATCACTGTTAAATGAATACTCTTTTTCACTTGAAAGAGGACAACGTATTAAAGGAATTCTTATCCACAAAGATAATAATTTTGCTCTACTCGAAATCCCTGGTATAAAAGGACAAGGTAGAATGGACTCGAAAGAGGTTAGAGATTATAAAGTGGGGGACGAAGTGGAAGTTAAAATTTCTACTACTACTGAAGACTTTTATGGAAATATTGCTGTTTCACGCATAGCTATTGAAAAAGATAACGCCTATAACCAAATTCTTTTAGCTCATACGAATTCTACACCGCTTGAAGCAAAAGTCGTGGAAGTTATCCCTGGTGGATACAAGCTTGAACACAATCAATTTAATCTGTTTCTTCCAAAGTCTCTTGCTTCGCGTACTTTGATGCTCAATGATAATCTTCATGTTGTCATTAAAGAGATTAAATCGAACTCAAATATTATCGTTTCATACAAGGATTTTCTTGATATTCAAATTTCCAACGAATTCAACAAGCTTTCTATCGGCGAGACCATTGAAGTAACGATTAAAAAAATTAGTGAAAATGGTATGATTGTTAATTACAACAGCCTTTCAGGTTTTATTCATATTTCAGAAATCAGTTGGGAAACTATACATGCTATTGATACACTATTCAAAGAGGGCCAAATATTAAATGCTTCAATTATCTCCCTGGACAAAGCAAAACACGGTATTAAGCTTAGCCTAAAAAAACTTACCCCTGACCCTTGGATTGCTTTTTCTCAAAAATATCAAGTTAATTCACTCGTGAGTGGATCTGTTCTAGAACTTAAGCCTTTTGGAGCCATCTTAAAACTCGAAAATGGTGTTCGTGGATTTATTCATAAATCTGAAGTGGCGTGGGATCGGTTTATCAAAAATATTGAACGCTATCTCTCTGTTGGGGATATCGTGTTAGCACAAATTATCGAAATGGATAAAGAAAAAAAATCCGTAAAACTTAGTTTGAAATCCATTAAATCTAACCCATGGGACAGCATTGAAGAAAAATATCCTTTAGATTCAATTACTAGTGGAAAAATCACACATATTTATGATTACGGATTTTTTGTTGAAATAGAAGAAGGTTTAGAAGTCTTCATTTATAAAAACGATATTCGTTGGACTGAAAAATCAGCTATTTCTAACCAGGTTGGTGATGTTGTATCATTTAAAATTATTGAAGTGAATCATGATAAGAAACAACTTAAGGGAAGTATCAAACATCTTTCTGCAAATCCTTATCAAGTGTTTGCTCTAAATCATCCTATAAAGTCAGCTGTCGTTGCTAAAATATTAAATATCTCACAAAATGGACTTTCTATTGATCTTGGAAATAACTTAGTGGGATTTATTCCCGGTAGTGAAGTATTAGAAAAAGCCGCAAGTAATCTCTCGGTTCTTTATTCTGTTGGCCAGGAGATTCAAGCTCAAATTATTGAATTAGATATTAAAAAGCAACGCATCATTCTCTCTATACATAAATTAGTTTCAGCAGAAGAGAGAACTGATTTGGATGAAATGTTAAAAAAATACGGAGTGTAACTATGAAACTTCTTGTAGATATTGGAAATACACATATTGTCACGACTCTTTCAGAAAATGATGAGCTTCTTTACCATTTTAGAGTTCCTAGTACTCTTAATCTTACTGAGGATCTATACTCTTTTTATTTAGAAAGTTTTTTAAGGCTTCACAACTTATCGCTTACACATATAAAAAGAATAATCTTATGTAGTGTGGTTCCAGCTCTACATAAGATTATTCTTAGATTCTCACAAAAATATTCTATCGATTTGTTTGATGCTAACCTTGCAACAAATTTAAGTTTTGAACTGCCCTATGCTTTAGCAGAACGCGGAAATGATCGAGTTGCCGTTATTGAAGGCGTTATTGGATACTACAACCACCCAAGCTTTATCGCCATTGATTTTGGTACAGCTACTACAATCGAGGTCGTTATTAATCAAAAATATATGGGGGGGAATATTATTGCTGGATACTTCACAACCTATAACGCTATCACAGGTAAAGCAGCACTTCTTGATTCTTTTGAAATTATTCATACCGATAAAGTCTACGGGATCTCTCTACAAGAGCAATTATCTTGTGGGATTCTTCATGGATATATTGGGCAATTAACTTACCTGATAGATAAGGTACTCGAAGATTTTCCCAATATTCCAATTATTGTTACTGGGGGTGTTGCGGCACTTCTGACACCTTATCTTGGAAATCGCTGGACTGAAGACAAATATTTACTTGAAAAAGGACTTCTGCGTTTAGAAAAAAATAGTTCGAGATCTCTATGAAATATTGTGGGAAAATTATTAAAATTACTCATGCACAGATTATGATTGAGTCAAATAAGGAAAATTGTGGCAATTGTAAGGGATGTGGGAAAATGAAAAACAGAGTCTTTTCAGTGAAAAATGATGGTAATCATGATTTTACTTATGGAGATGACGTATCTGTCGACATATCTGAAATAACCGTTATTTTTAGCTGTTTTTTAATCTATATTTTCCCACTCATACTTTTTTTCTTCTCATATTTTATAGCATCACTTATCACTTCCTATGAATTGGTAAAAATTAGTGCAGCCTTTATAGCTTGTGGCTTAGTATTTTTCATTTTGCATTTTTTTGAACTTGAACTTTCTCTATGGATAGAACGCAAAATCCATATTCAAAAAAAATAAACCCCTATGCGAAAGACAACACCTCTGATTTACGTCTACGTAACTCTTTTATCTGAAAATACTAAATTATAACTTTAATATGGAGAAGCTAATGTTACTTATGAATATTGCAGAAAAGCTTATTGAAACACATGACACTATTGAGCTTACTGCCCCTGAAAAAAGTGATTTTCTTTTCGATGAACTCAATTTTACTGAAAATAACAACAGTCCGTTTTATTATGATTTTCAAGAGGATGATTTCGTTTTTAGAGCTAAAATTCGCCCTGATTTTAAAGCGTTTTATGATGCTGGCGGCCTTTTTATATGTGATACTAAAACTCGATGGATTAAATTAGAATTTGAGAAAACAGATTTAGGTCATCCCTCTGTCGTATCTGTTGTGACGGATAATAAAACTTCCGATTGTTGCAATGGCGAGAGTTTTGAAAATGCTAAAGAAGTACATTTACAAATAGTGAGAAAGGGCGACCATTTTTATCTTCACTACTCGACAGATGGAGAAAATTGGAAAATGGTTAGATATTTTAAATTAATCATGCCAAGGAGAATTAAAGTGGGGTTTGTCGCACAATCGCCTATAGGAAACGGATGCACTGTTTTATTTAGCCATATTTCTCTGTCTAAAAACACCCTTCTAGATCCTAGAAAGGGTGTTTAAATACTATTTTCTTTATAATTTACAAAAACAAAAGAACCCCATTAAATTAGGCTTTCGTCTAACTTAATGGGGTTCTTTTTACTTAATTTTTATATCATTAAATCAATTAGTTCGTTTTAGTCCCTTTTCCCAAATACTCTGAAATTGCTTTTTCAACAAGTTTGCTCATCGGTATCATCGTTCTATCCGAATACCCTTTTAATTCCTGTTTTAAATCCTTTGAAAGTGTCGTAGTAAACATTTCTCTTCTTCTCACTGACATTATTCCTCCTTGTTTTTCATTACAAACATTACATGTACTTATTGTAACATATAATTACTTTTTTTTGTAGTTAAAAGTTATTAATATGCATTAAAATGGCGTTCTCAAGCTCAACAAAACCAGTATCTCTTAATTTTAGGTATTTATGCTTACTATGAATAACAGTTTATGACAACTTTGCATAAAAAAAATCAGGTTACCCTGATAGAATTTAAAACTATGGAGGCGAAGGCCGGAATCGAACCGGCGATGGAGATTTTGCAGACCTCTGCCTTACCGCTTGGCGACTTCGCCATATAATATTAAATTAAGTATTGAGTGGTGCCCAGACGCGGAATTGAACCACGGACACGGAGATTTTCAGTCTCCTGCTCTACCGACTGAGCTATCTGGGCAAAAAAATGGCGGGATTGACGAGACTCGAACTCGCGACCTCCTGCGTGACAGGCAGGCATTCTAACCAACTGAACTACAACCCCTAATGGTGGAAGTTACAGGGATCGAACCTGTGACCCTCTGCTTGTAAGGCAGATGCTCTCCCAGCTGAGCTAAACTTCCATTATTCTTTACGGTACCTTTCAATTATATCCAACATTCCTCTTTTTGTCAACACTTATTTTACCATTTCTAAAAACCTAATTAAAGCTAAACGTATGGATAAATTTGCTTTTAATCCATTTTTTATGTAGATAAGCCTCGACAGATAAGATTTTTCTCGGCATTTGTAAATGCATTGGATCATAAAAATATCCAGTAATTCTCTATTTTTATTAATAGCTTTTTCTATTTTAAAAATCCACTCCAAACGCTCTAAATTACCGATACTACTTCTCACTTCTAAGTAGTTTTCGATTGCGCAATTTAAAGCATACTTCCACGCAATACCCGCAATAAAGTTTTCTAATATCTCTGGAATATTATTATACTGATACTTTTTTTCACTGGCTAGTTCAATAGGCATAATCGTTTCTATCTCACTATTCAAGGTTCTAAACACTTCTTGTTCAATGCCTACGTCTTTAGGTAGTATTGGGGTGAACTTTATGGGAATACACCTAGAAAAAATCGTGGGCTGTATCTTGGCACTTCTTGAAAGAAAGATAATATAGGTGTCTTTGGGAGGCTCCTCAACTATTTTTAACAGCAAGTTGGCTTCGATCTTTGTTAGTTCATTGGCATTTATAATAAGCATGACTTTTTTCGCGCCAATTTGACCACTTTTAGAGACTTTTTGAACCACTTCCCTAAGTTCGTCTACCCCACTACGAGATATGTAAGAATAGCAGTCTGGAAAGATGTTTTTTTCAATTTCGTTACAACTTGAACACGATTCACACCCAAAACTTTTATTCAAGCAGTTTAAAGCCTTTGCAAACTCAATTGCAAAGGCTTTAAGTATTGGACTATTTACACCGTAAAATAAAAATGCACTACTGCTGTTTTTGTTTTTTATAAATGAAATAAGTTGTGATGTTGCCTCTAAATTATGTGCTATATTTTTAAGTGACATATTATCGTCTCTCTTTATCTAACTCTCTTAAAATATCTATTTTATCTAAAGCAATTCCTGCGCCAAGCACAACACTATGAAGAGGATTGTCTGCAAGATATACCGGAAGATGCGTGTACTCTGACACTAAATCTGTAAAGTTTTCAATTAAACTTCCACCACCTGTCATGATAATACCTTTGTCAATAATATCAGAAGCTAACTCTGGAGGCGTCTTCTCTAACACTTGCTTCGTTGCCTCTACTATTAACATAAGCGTATCATTAATAGCTGTTTGAATTTGATTAGATGTAAGGGTAATCGTCTTTGGAAGCCCTGTTCCCAAATCTCTTCCTTTAACATCCATAGATTTTTCTTCTTTAATTTTAATGGCCGTCCCAATACTTATCTTAACTTTTTCCGCTGTACGTTCACCGATAAGTAAATTATACTCCTTTTTAACATAGCGTATAATATCATCATCAAAGTTATTTCCAGCAATTCGACGTGACCGACGTACCACCGTACCTCTAAGAGATATCACTGCGATATCTGTTGAACCGCCACCGATATCAATAATCATATTTCCTTCTGGCTGAGAAATATCAATTCCCGCTCCTAGGGCAGCAGCTCTTGCTTCTTCTATTACATACGCTCTTCTTGCTCCCGCTTCTTTCGCTGCTTCTATTACAGCTCTTCTTTCAACACCTGTCACTTCAATTGGCACACAAATCATAACATCTGGCATATTGAAACTATGTTTACCATAAAGTTTTTTAATAAAATGTTCAATCATCGCTTCAGTAATATTATAATCCGCAATAACCCCTTCTTTCAGAGGTCTTACTGCAATAATACTATCCGGCGTCTTTCCTAACATATCTTTTGCTTCGTGCCCTACTGCCACCACTTTATTTGTTTTTCTATCAACAGCGACAACTGATGGCTCGTTGAGAACTATTTTACCTTTTTGTTTATCATATACGAGTGTATTTGCAGTTCCTAAATCAATTCCGATCCCTCTTTTAGGTCTCGATGAAAATATTCCCATTTTATTCCTCTCTTATTGTGAAATTTTTTTCCATGTAGACCCCTCTTTAGAGTCTCTAATTTCAATACCTTGTTCTAGTAAAAAAATTCTAATATTATCCGATAAGGCATAATTTTTTTCCATTTTCACCTGGTACCTCAAATTAACAAGATATTCAATAAAACTAGTACTATTATTCTCTATTATATCACATCTTTCTAGTTTTAATGCAAAAATCCCTTCTAAAGTAGCAAGTAAGAACTCTTTTATCTGCAAAATCAACTTATTTGAGACGCGTTCTTTTGAAATATCAAGAATTTGATTTACTGTTTTTATCAATTGAAAAATTGCACCATTGGCAATCGCCGTATTAAAATCAGCATTCATGCCCTCTTCGAACTCTTTTTTGCTACTTTCTAAAGCCGAAAGCAATTGATCATCAAATTCACTCTCTAAAATATCACTGCGCTGCGCTACTGATTTTATACGGGCATAGCTATTTCTTATTCTCTCGAGCGAGGCTTTAGTCATCTCTAGCTCTGTTCTACTAAAATCAATCGGTTTTCTATAGTGAGATTGTAAAAAAAATAGTCGTATTACGCTGCCTTCAAACTCTTTGTTCACATCTTTTAGAAGCGTAAAATTTTTAAGGGATTTCGACATTTTTTCTCCCTCAATTTTTAAAAATCCATTGTGCATCCAATAATTAACTGGCGGACGACCAGAAAAACAATGTGATTGAGCAATTTCATTTTCATGATGCGGAAACACCAAGTCTATCCCACCACCATGAATATCAAAGACTTCTCCTAAAAGCTCTCGTCCCATTACCGAACACTCTAGATGCCAACCTGGGCGACCCTTTCCAAATGATGTACTCCAAAAAGGTTCTCCCTCTTTTGCCGACTTCCAAAGTGCAAAATCCGCCGGAGATTTTTTTCCATCCATTAACTCTTTTCTCACACCAATTTGCAACTCATCAATTTTTTGATCTGAAAGTGTACCATACTCTTTAAAACTCTCGACGTCAAAATAAACATCTCCTCGTATCTCATAAGCATGACCTTTTTTTATCAACTTTTGAACAAAGCTTTCCATCTGCGAGATATACTCTGTAGCTTTAGGATGTAGATTTTTTTCTTCTAAAATATTGAGTTCTTTTGTATCTTCAAAATATTTTACAATATACTTTTCAGCTAATTCTTTAAAACTAACTCCCTCTTCACTCGCTTTAATGATAATTTTATCGTCAATATCTGTGAAATTTTGAACAAATGTAACATCATATTCTAGATAGCGAAGATAGCGATGCACCATGTCAAAAACAACAATTGGGCGGGCGTTTCCAATGTGAATATGATTGTATACCGTAGGTCCGCACACATACATTTTAACTTTTCCTGCATCAATTGACTTAAACTCATCTAAATTACGTGTTAACGTATTATATATTTTTAGCACTCTACCTCCTTATTTTTGTGTAAGCATTCTGGCAAAATCTTTCTCACTGGCCCCTAACCTAACTGTAAGATCACTCCCATTACTCGTTCCTAAAAGAGTAAATATCACTGATTTATATTGAAACTTACCATTTAGAAAAGCATTTTTATTAAAATATTCACCAATTTTAATATTTGAATTATTGATGTTTAAAAAATTGAGGGACCCTTGATTTTGAATAAGGGGTTTTTCTCCATTAAACATCATCGGAATCGCACCGATGACGCTTGCTGAACTAACTCCTGTTTTTGAAGTAAATGCCACGTAAGGTATTCCTGACGACGAAAGTCCTACCAAGAGTTCTTGACCTACGACACTATTTGATCCACCGTTTGTAACATATTGCATCATCTGGTTAAACTGAGAATAAATTGGGCTTGTTCCTTGAGCACCTATCCATTTACCTGCAAACAATTTAATCATCCCTAATGTTTGCCCCATATTTTCTGAAGATATATAGATACTATTCATGTTACCACTATATCTCATTAATTGATTACCGCTTCTTGGCATTGTATACCCATTAAATATACCCTCTTGTCCAATGAACTTCCAATTAATGCTTATTGTATTGTTGGCATATTCTGTATAATTTTCCATGTATTTCAACTGACTATTAGCTGGATAAAATAGACTAAGCGGTGTTTGTGATATAATCTCCGGGACATTGAATATAGCAAAGAAACTACTCTGCTTGTTGAGTTTTATCACCTCTTGTTGCACACCAATACTATAGTTTTTAGAATCAATTTGCCCAATATACTTATTGATATCATCTTTTGAAAGCCCTATAAGAAAATATCCCTTGTAGGGTTTGACATAAATTTTTCCATTTCGCACAACATTTTGAACGTATGCATTTCCACTGAGTCCATTTACTAACTGAGTTTGTAGAGTGGGTTTTAATACATAAAAACCACTTCCATTTGAAATACAATACTGTTTTAATGCAACCATTTGAATAATGGGGTAAAACTTTGTATGCACACCCATAATAATCGTCGGAAGTGAAAGCGATCCACTTCCACCTTGTAATGAAATAAAGGCTGAACTAATGTACTTATTTGCTAGTGCAACATTTTTTCCCATATTTCCTGAATTTCTAAGTGCAACTTCACCAAGCAATTTTTCAACGATGTGCCCTGATTTTCCAGAATTTGTTTTATAGGCAAAGGCTATACTATCCTTTGAAACATAATTTTCAATAGGGCTTGTTCTACTCAGTCCATAATAAACACCACACAATATCACAATAATCAAGACAATAATAGCCACTATTATCAAAGAAATTCTTTTTTTACTCACGTTCCCTACTTTCTATCTTTTTGTATCGATTTTAGATTGGTCACAACCAAATCAATGCTCTCATTTTTAATCATTTGCGAATGAATTCTTGCGTTGCGAATATTAGCAAGATCGATGGTATGAAGAGCGCTTGCCTCTTTAAAGTAGGGAAGTTGTACCTCGATATTTCCCAAAGGACTCACAATGTGAGAACCTCCCCAGAAACACACTCCATCTTCATACCCCACACGGTTTACAAGCACCATATATGTCGTCACCAATCTCGCATACGTCTGCATCATATGTTCCCATGTAGCGATACTTGCTGTTTCCTTTTCAGCAACCCCTCTTGTTGGGCTAGCTACCAATACTACAATGATGTCTGCTCTATCTTGATACAAACTATAAATTGAAGTCATGTGCCATGCATCTTCGCATATTGCCATTCCAATTCTTCCAAATCGTGTATCAAACGCTCTAAACTCTGTTCCACGGGTAAAGTACCTTGCTTCTTCAAAAATTCCATAAGTGGGTAAGTAGACTTTTCTGTGCGTATGTATGATTTTACCTTGAGACAAATAAATTGCCACATTGTAAAAATTGTGCATAGAATTCTCTTCTACACCAGAAATGATAATATCGATTTTTTCACTTAATTTTAATAACTTTTGTGGAAATTCTTCCTTCGTTAGCGCTACAAAATACGTTAAATCTCGAAGCATATACCCCGTTGCAGCAAGTTCAGGAAATATAGCGAGTTCAGCACCTTCTTTGATCGCTATAAGAATTTCGCTTTCTATTCTGATTAAGTTCTTTTTTACATCTCCTAAAATAGGCGCCGTCTGTACTATTTTAACTTTTACTTTCATCTCTCGTCTCCTTAAACTTTTTAAATATGTCTAAATCCCCTAGAGTGGTAATTTTAATGTTTTCATACTCCCCTTCAAGAATACTCACGTGACCACCAAACTTTTCTACGACTGAAGCATCGTCTGTCCCTATGAAATTTGAATCTCTTGCGCTACTGTAGGCCTTTTTAAGTGTAGATTTTTTAAAAGTCTGGGGCGTCTGTGCATGAAAAATAGTATTTCGATTCGGAGTCGCCTCAATCATTCCCGACGCGTTAACAATTTTAATGGTATCTTTAGCTTGTACCCCCACAACCACGCCATCTAATTTCTCATTCTTCTCAAGTATCTCAATGCTTTTATCGAAATATGAGGCCTTTACTAACGGTCGTACGCCATCTTGAACCGCTATAAAGTCAGCATTTTCGTCCACCACTTTAATGCCGTTTTCGATGGAATCTTGACGCTCAGTGCCACCTTCAACAATTTTATTCACTTTTTTTAACTGATATTTTTCCACCATAGCGTTTAAATACTCTATATATTCAGACCTTGTTACTAAAATAATTTCACTCACACATGGTGATTTTTCAATTTCTTCTAGCGTATAGATGAATAATGGCCGTCCTATAAATTCTAAAAACTGTTTGGGGACACTGCAATTCATACGTTTGCCTTGTCCTGCAAGAGCAACAATTACTGATAAATTCATATTATTTTAGAGTTGCAATAGTAACTCCAAATCCCCCTTCCTGAGGTAACCCATTTCTATGTTTTTCAACATAACGACTACACTGTAGATACTCTTGAACCGCTTCACGAAGTGCCCCTGTTCCTTTTCCGTGAATAATTTCAACCTCTCCATACCCATTTAGCACAGCTGTATCTAACTCGTGTTCTAGGTCGTCAATCGCTTCCATTACCATCTTTCCTCGAAGGTCTATCTTGCTGCTCGCTCTTCTGCTTTTTTCAACTTTTGGCGAAGTGCTCCTCTTTGCAGTTTTTCTTGAGATCTTTTCAATATCATCAAAATCAATCGCTAATTTAAGTATACCTGCTTGTATAAGGAGTTTCCCTTTATGATCGGTATTAAGTACCACAACATCTTTATTTAGAGATTTTGAATGAACGACTTCACCCACAGTCACCAAAACCCTTAACTGTTGATTCAATGTATTCTTAAGTGCTTTTTTACTCGCTTCATTTTTCGTTTTACTCTCTGTAATCGCCATTCTAAGCATATTTAGAGATTTCAAATCCTCTTTAGCTTGCTCTTTCGAAAGTTCATTTGATTGAAGCTTCAAAATAATCGCTTTCGTTTTCTCTTGTGCACTCGAAATCAGCTCTTCTGCACGTTTATTGGCACGCTCTTCAATTTCTATTTTCTCTTCTTCTAAAGCAACTATCTTTTGCTCAAGGAGCATCTGCTTTACTTGAAGGGTTGTCTTCTCTGCTTCAACAAGTGAGCGTTCCAGTTCTAACTCTTTTGTTTTACCCGCTAACTCTTGAATTAGTTTTTCAACTTTTTTAGAATCGTCTGAAAGAAACCTTTGGGCTGCTTCAATAATTTTAGGATTAAGCTGAAGTTTTCGACAGATATTGATCGCATTACTCTCTCCAGGTACACCCATTAATAACTTATATGACTATTTATTTTATTATAATTAAAGAGGGGCTTTTTTTATTCCTTACATATTTTCATTGATAGTTCTGGGTATACCTTTGTTTTATTTTGAAATAGGATTGGGTCAGTTAAATTAGCTAGTAATATAATTATTATTACAAAAGTTTTTAAACATGATTTTAATAAAAAAATTGAAGATATTTGTGATTTTTAAAAAAAATAAAATAAAAGGGGCCAATTAAGCTTTATGAAAAATATCATAAAAAATTTAAAGGTTTTGGAGTGTTTCCAGTGTTAATTTGCTTCACTTTAAGCACGTATTACAACTTGATAGAAGGACTTTCATTTTATTACTTTATTGCTTCTTTCAAATACCCATTACCATGGTATAATTCACATAACGAAACACTCTAAATGAAATCTGCATAAGTTATTTTATTACTTAATCATAATTATATTTAAAAAGAAAATAATAATCGTTAATTTAAAGTAATATTTTATAAAAAATTAAAATATATATTTATTTTTA
>JAPLKR010000012.1 GCA_026387965.1 Fusobacteriota bacterium
CTATGGTAATATGGGTATAGCTCATAAGTTAAAGTCTCCTTAATGTTTGATCGTAACCTACATTATAACAGACTTCCTTCTTATGGGCTTTTTTATTACCTTTATTTTTCCCTGTTGCACTTAATTATACAATCCACCAAAAAAATAAAACAATGGTTGTAAATTAAACAAAAATAATCTATAATATAAATATGAAGAATTTTAACATGGAGGAATTTATTAATGGATAAGAAATATATTATGGCGATTGATCAAGGCACAACTAGTTCGAGAGCCATTATTTTTGATCGTCAAGGAAAAATCATCACCATCGCACAAAAAGAAATCACTCAAATTTACCCTAAAAATGGGTGGGTTGAACATGATGCACTTGAAATATGGGGAACTCAAAGTGGAGTAATGAGAGAGGCTTTAGAGCGCTCAAGAGTTTCGCCAAGAGAGATAGCGGCAGTAGGGATTACCAATCAACGTGAAACCACTGTAGTTTGGGAAAAAGCCACAGGACAACCGGTATATAACGCCATTGTGTGGCAGTGTAGAAGGACTTCTCCATTTTGTGAAGAGTTAAAAAAAGATGGAGAGTTTGAGAAGTACATTAAAGAAAACACGGGACTTGTGGTAGATGCGTACTTTTCGGGTACAAAAGTTAAATGGATATTAGATAATGTCCCAGGAGCAAGAGAGAGAGCTGAAAAAGGAGAACTTCTTTTTGGAACGATCGATACGTGGGTTATGTGGAATTTAACAAAAGGTGAAATTCATGCAACTGATTATAGCAATGCTTCAAGAACAATGCTTTTCAATATTAAAGAGTTAAAGTGGGATGATAAAATTTTAGAAAGATTTGGAATTCCTAAATCCATGCTTCCAGAAGTTAAAAATTCAAGTGGGATCTTCGGACACACTCATGAAAGAACATTTGGCGGGGCTAATATTCCCATTGCAGGTGTGGCAGGCGATCAACAAGCGGCACTTTTTGGGCACTGTTGTTTTACAAAAGGAACAGCTAAAAATACTTACGGAACAGGATGTTTCGCACTGATGAATACAGGAGAGAAGCTTGTCTATTCAAAATCAGGACTACTTACAACTATTGCGTGGGGAATTGACGGTAAAGTTTCGTACGCTTTAGAAGGTAGTGTGTTTATTGCGGGAGCCGTGGTACAGTGGCTACGTGATGGGCTTGGGATTATCCGTTCATCGGAAGATAGTGAGTATTTTGCGACAAAAGTAAAAGACAGCAATGGGGTATATTTTGTGCCTGCTTTTGTTGGACTTGGAACCCCTTATTGGGATATGTATGCGAGAGGAACTATTGTAGGACTTACAAGAGATACAAAAGCAGAGCATATTGTGAGAGCAGCGCTTGAAGGGATAGCTTATCAAGCAAAAGACGTTCTTGATAGTATGAAAAAAGATACAGGAATAAGCCTAAAAGTACTTAAAGTTGACGGCGGGGCAGTTAAGAATAATTTTTTAATGCAATTTCAATCAGATATTTTACAAACTAATATTGTGAAAACTGAGATATCTGAAGTAACGGCGCTTGGTGCGGCCTTCTTAGCGGGTCTAGCTATTGGATATTGGACAAGTTATGACGAGATAGAGGCACTCATGACCATTGATAAATTATATAAACCAGAGAAACCAAGTTCTCATATTGAGGCTGACTATGCAGGATGGAAAAATGCTATTCAACGTTCAATGGGATGGGCAAAAGAATAGTAAAGTTAATAATTAAGAGGGAAGGTATAAAATGGGAATGTCTCTATTTCATCAATGTATTGGTGAATTTTTAGGAACAATGGTATTAATATTACTTGGGAATGGAGTGGTTGCTGGTGTTAATTTAAAGAAAACTTTCGCTAATGGTGCAGGGTGGATAGTGATTACCTTAGCATGGGGATTTGCTGTATTTGTAGGGGTCTTGATATCGGGAAATATTAGTGGAGGTCAGCTTAATCCCGCAGTGACAATAGGGCTTGCTGTAGCAGGAAAATTTGCATGGAGCTTTGTACCGTGGTTTATTCTTGCGCAAGTAATAGGCGCATTGGTAGGTCAATTACTTGTGGTGGCAATGTACTATCCACACTACAAAGTTTCAGATGATGTTGGAGCCAAATTGGCAACATGCTGCACAATGCCAGCAATTTATTCGCTATTTAGCAATTTAGCTAGTGAAATTATCGGAGCATTTGTATTGATGTTTGCTGTATTGATGATGCATGGTGTTATTATAAATGGCAATGGAACATTAACGACAACATTTGTTGTAAATATGGGGGTATTTGGAGCCATTCCGGTAGCGCTAGTGGTAATGGTTATCGGGATGTCACTTGGAGGTACTACAGGGTATGCTATAAACCCTGCAAGAGATTTAGGACCAAGAATTTTTCATGCGCTTTTTCCAATTCCTGGAAAAGGAAGCAGTGGGTGGGGATATGCATGGATTCCTGTGATTGGCCCAATCATTGGAGCAAGTATTGCTGCATTAGTATATATTCTACTTTTCCATATGGGGATGTGTTAAGAAAATAGAAACCCTGTATAATTTAAACCGTTAAGAGTATTTAACTCTTGGCGGTTATATTTTTTTATAAAAATTACAATTGAGGGGACAATTAATCCCCTACCCTTAAGGTGAAAGGTTTCAAATGTGAAAATATAGAGGGTTGTTATGAAGAACTTACAGAACTTACAGAACTTACAGAACTTATGCAAAAATTAGACGTGGATTGTATCAATTATGATATTAGAGTGGTCAATCAATTATTATAAAGATATTTCCATAAAAGCCTTAGCTTTTTTGGGGTCTGTTTAGAAAGTGAGGTTTTTATGAATGATAAAAAAATACGCAATAAACAAATCTCTTTTAACAGGACTTATGATTTGAAAATATTTAATGAATATAATAGTT
>JAPLKR010000044.1 GCA_026387965.1 Fusobacteriota bacterium
CTTTTTAAATAAAGCTCTGGTGAAATTCTCATATACATATCTTGATTTAATGCATTTAAGTGAGTAATAAATGGTTTTGCTGCTGCGCCACTTGCAACTCCGTGAAGCATTGGCGTCTCGACTTCTAAGTATCCTAAGTCATAGAAATATTGTCTAAAATACTGAAGCAATTTTCCAACTTGTAAAATTTTATCTCTCACATCTGCATTCACTGCAAAATCGAGGTATCTTTGACGGATTTTAATAACTTCGTTTGTAAGCCCTGAATGCTTGTCAGGAAGTGGTTGAATGTTCACTCCACATAGTTCGAATGTATTTACACGAAGTGTTAGCTCTTCAGTTTTAGTAAGAAAAAGATTTCCCACAACGCCTAACCAGTCGCCAATTCTTAGCATTTTAGCGATCTCGTATTGTTTCTCACCTACTTCATCTTCTTTAATGTAACATTGAATCGTTCCACTAGTATCTTCTAATTCTAAAAAGATATTTTTCCCCATAATGCGGACACCTTTTAAACGCCCGGCAGTAGAATAAACTCTATCTCCAGCACCCTCTTTTCTAAGTGGTGCGATTTCAATCTCTTTATGGAAACGGTATCCATAAGGGTTTACACCTAATTCTTTAAATCTTTCAATTCTTTTAATGCTTTCTTCTCTTAATGTTGACATTGTACCCCTCCTTGCAATTTATAAAGATACTTTAACATTTATTAAAGTATCTTAAAATTCCTTTAATAAAGTATACACTATTTCGATTTTTTTTTCAAGCAGCATTATATGTTTTTTTGTTTTCTTCTCAGCAATATCAGTATTTTAGACAGTTTTATATGTGTATTGATTTTGTTTTATTTTACGCCAAAAACACGTAAGCCATCTGCAATAATATTTCAGATGGCGAATTGTATAATTATAGATTCAATAACCTCTTTAACTTTATGTACTGGAAGATTATCCATAATTACAATGGCATCTTTAGATATTTGTAGACAAATAAATTCCTTGATGTATGATTGAAATAATTGCCCATTTAGTGCTCCGTCATATGCCATGGGAACCATTTCACCATTTAATATAATGGCAGATAATACAAAGAAACGCTCGAAGCGCACATCAAAAACATAATCCACAATTCTTTCTCCACCATAACTTCTTCCATAGAATCTTTTCATGCCTGTGTTAATCCCAGTTTCATCCAAAAATACCAGTTTTTCCAAACCTCAATTGTCAAATTAAGTGCAACTTAATTGACAATTGAGGTTATGTTAACAGATCTCTCAGTAATTTTAAAAAATTTCTTTCCTGCAGGGATTAACTCAACTTTTTTGGTATGTCTTTCTAATAACACTTGATTTAACACTTTTTCCAATACCTTGATTTTTTTAGTCACTGAGCTTTGCGCCATATAGAACGCTTTCGCCACTAACGTACAACTCTTTTCTCTAACCACATGGTCAAACACTTCAATATTATTTGGTCCATACTTAACCTTAAAAATAGTAGAAAAAGGGAAGTTTTCACTTCTCTTTTTCTACTTAAATATCTTGGCTATATTTTTAACATATTTCGGTCTGATAATTCCCTTTTCCGTAATAATGCCATGAATCAAATCGCTTGGAGTTACATCAAATGCTGGGTTATATACTTTAATTCCAGTTGGTGCAATTTGCTTGCCATACCAGTGCGTTACTTCTAAAGAGCTTCTCTCTTCTATTACAATCTCTTTTCCTGTCGGAGTTGCAATATCAATAGTTGAGATTGGGGCTGCAATATAAAATGGAATGTTAAAATGTTTACACAAGATAGCAAGCGAGAGTGTTCCAATTTTATTGGCTGTATCGCCATTAGCTGCAATTCTATCTGCTCCCGTTATTACTAAATCAATTTTACCTTGTGACATTAAAAAGCCTGCCATATTATCACAATTAAGCGTCACGTCAAGTCCAGATGCAAAAAGTTCATACGCCGTGAGCCTTGCCCCTTGAAGATAAGGCCGGGTCTCATCTGCAAATATTTTTAAGGGAATGCCGCGCTCTTTAGCTACATACATCACAGAAGTAGCTGTTCCATACCTTGAAGTCGCTAAAATCCCTGCATTGCAGTGGGTAAGCAGTGTCATATTAGGCTTAATCAGTTCTAAAGCATTCACTCCTATTTGTTTACAAATCTCACCATCTTCAAAATGAATTTTTACTGCCTCTTTTTCCATCTCTTTTACAATTTCTTGAAGTGTCCTCGATTTGAGTGAATACGCAAATTTTATCATATGTTTTACTGCCCACTCTAAATTAACTGCTGTCGGTCTGCTTGAGATAAGGTACTCTCCCTCTTTTTCTACCTCTTTAATCCAACCATCAAACTCTTGGCACTTAGCATCACGCGCTGCAAAATACAACCCATATGCGGCTGAAATCCCAATAAGAGGTGCCCCTCTTAGCTCCATATCTTTTATAGCGATATACATTTCTTTAACATTACTTCTCACACGGTATTCGGTTTCAGTTGGTAGCAGCAATTGATTGAGCACCAAACATACACCTTTTTCATATTTTATAGGGTTTACAACATCTGACATTTTTTCCTCCAAATTTTTATTCTACAATAACATTTAAATTTTTTTGAACCTGACCAAATTTTAATAAATCCAAATACTAATTCAAATTCATAGATTCCTACCTTTAAAGGAGGGATAATGTACTTTTCCTTTATCTGCGCTTCAGTACCAACCCTTTTCCATGTGGTTGTTGACGTCGTTTTGACTTCAAAGAATTTTTCAACCGTTCACACCAACACTCACATTTTTTTACTACTCAACATAAACGCACTCTACTAATTTATCTTTAGCAAATTGGTGTTCATATAACCAAAGGTACGCAAACGGAAACCGTCTAGCCCAATCACGCTCATTATGACGTCCATTTTTTTCTTGCACAATGCATGTTTCTTGCATTGTAAAACCAATTTTTAATAAATACGCATGGTACCAATAAATTGACCATTCATAATCTTTTGTAACATCATCCCATCCTTCATGCTCAATAGTTCCTAAATCTATGTATATCTTCATGGGGAAATGTTTTTTAAAATTATGAAGTCCTCTTGGTGCCCAGAAAATAGCCGCTGAAAATGCCCCTATCTTAGAGAAAATTTCTTGATATTTTAGGCCAATAAAGAGCGCCATAACACCACCTGCCGAACTCCCCGCAATGCCTGTATGCTCTCTTCCAGGCTTAGTTCTAAAAACTGCGTCAATTCTAGGCTTTAACGCATGTGCGATAAAATGAGCATGTGCTTCTCCCCCCTCTGTCGGGTTATATTCTACACCTCTTCCAAGTCGTGCATTCTCGATTCCTACAACAATACACCCTTGAGTTCGACCTTCCCACATCAATCCATCTAGATTCTCGTTAAGGCACCATCCCGCACCCATTTCAGACGTACAATCACTGAAAATATTTTGCCCATCAAGTACATAAAGCACTGGATAATGTTTGCTTGAATAATCATAGTCATGGGGCAGAAATATTCTGATTGAACGACTCTTCTTGACTTCTGGCATTCTAAATCTCAGTACTCTATAAGTACCATCTTCTAATTGATGTAGTTTAAGTCTTTTTGTCCCACTGCCTCTATAATGTTGTTCCATTTCTCCCCCTTGCTATACAATCAGTTGATATTTTTCAATTACTCTCAGGATTTCTACCACCGACCATGCTTGTGCAAAACACCCACAACATTCATGTAGCGTATCTCCGTCATATATTTCTACGATTGAGCCAATTACCTCTTCATTGTAAAAATGATCTTTTAGTCCTTTCAACTGCATTTCCAACACTGATTTATCTTGATATATAAGGTAATGTGCATCTATGAAAGCCCCTATCGGCTTAGTCCAAACAGTTCCTTGGTGATATACACTATCTCGCTCAAATATGGTCCCATAATATTTACCACTATACTTACTATTATCCTTCGAAAGGCTTTTCAGTCTCATAGGCGTATACAGCTTTTCAAAAACCGTATCCACTATCTCTTTTTGATTTTCTTGTAAAGAAAGGAGCATCTTTATAACACTTTTCTACTTTATGAGCCATCATGAAACGATTCACAGATGGATTAAATGCATTCACAAGCATTCCTTGATATTGTCTTGAAAGATTGCCATTAATAGCACCACTTGAAAAACTCCCTAATAAGATATTCTTTACTACTGCCATTTTCATAGATTAGCTCGCTCCGATTGATTTTCATTCAACCTCCATATTAGCACTCTTTTCAACATTATATCATATTTAACGTGAAAAAAAGAGAGTTTCCGCTCTCTCTTTAATAAATATAATCCTCTTATTCGCCTACTATAACTTAAAATAAGCCATTTTATCGAACTAGCCTATTTCTCCATTGATAAATTTTCTGCGGTCCTTCATAAACGAACGAAAAATCATATAAATATTAAATAGTATTACAACAAATAGTAACCAGTGTAGTCCAACAGGTGTAAAATCTTTCAACAGTAAAAATGCTGCCACTACCCCAATACACCCAAAAATTCCCGCCGTAAGCGCCTCTTTTATAGGTAGCTGCTTTTTGCTTAGAAAAGAGAGGGCAATCGCAACTTCTTGAAGTGCCGCAGAGGTTGTCATGATTGGAAATACGGCAAGCGGTGTCATGCCTAGCAGAAAAAGTACCACTTGCATTGCAGCATAATTTCCAACACCCACAGAGAGCAAAAAACTGATAAATATAAAACAAATAATGGCAATCACCAATTTGATTCCAAAAAGCCCTGCCACACTGCCACCATTAGACATAATATGTAGCTGCGTCAGTATAAGAAGACCCGCAACGAGAACAAGGCCAGCAAGCATTGCTCCCCGAATCTTTTGTACAGGAAGCTTGGATGAAATTTTCGCACTAATAAATCCGCCAATAATACTGGAAATAACCAAAGCGAAGAAAGTCACAGGCTCAATATGAATGACTGAAAGAAAAAGTACTGCTTCAAGCCCGTTGGGAAGGACTTGCATTAAATTCAAATACGCCGGTATATCTTCATCTTTTACCGTTCTTGTTCCCTTTACCATCGCCATAGAAGCAGCAAAACTCCCCACTCCTATCGTATCCAAAAACAGGGCAATAATTCCAATTACAGCAAAGATTACTTTCTTATGAAAACTCATAACATAGTCGAATGCTCTCGCTCTTTTTATCATCAAAAAATACGACAGTATCGACAAAATAATAATAGCAGAATCTAAAATCAAAATGCTTTTATTCAAAATGCCTCCAAAAATTTATTCAACCCTTATATTATAGCAGTTTTTGCAATAATTAAAAAGCTGCCGAAGCAGCTTTCTAATTATTGCTTAAATAAAAGTTTATCTCGCTTTGAACGCAGAAAAGATTTTGAAATCATATAGATGTTAAATACAATTACAATTACAAGCAGCCAATGAAGATCACTTCCTGTAAACATTTTTATCATAAAAAATGCTACAATTACACCCACACATCCAACAAGACCTGCAGTAATAGCCTCTTTTACCAAAAGCTTTTTATGTTTTAAGAAAGATATTGTTGTTGCTACTTGTTGAAGAGAACCGCTCGTGGTCATAATTGGGAATACTACCAATGGATTTATCCCTAGTAAGAATAAAATCACTTGCATAGCGGCATACCCACCTACACCTATCGCAGGAAGTGCACCAATAAAGAAAAAACATATTACTCCAACGATAAGTTTCCATCCAATAAGGCCAGAAGCCATCCCATCATTTGGAACAATATTAAACAGAGTCAGTAAAAGAAGTATTGCTACAAGAATAAGTGCAATAATCATGGCGATTCGAATCTTTTGAATTGGAAGAAACTCTACTAAACGGCCACTCACGTACCCACCAATAATACATGCAATCACTAAAGCAAAGAATGTTTTTAAATCTACAGTAACTACTGTTAAAAAAAGTACCGCTTCAAGTCCATTCGGCAATATCTGCATTAAATTCAGGTATCCTGGCATATCGTCGTCGCTCATACTCTTTGTTGCTTTAATCATAGCCATTGAGGTTGCAAAGCTTCCAATTCCAATGGTATCGCAAAACATGGCGACAATTCCAATCACTCCGAATAAACACATACGCCCGATACTTATGGTATATTTAAAAACACGCAATTTCAATAAAATCATAATAAAAACAACAATAGAAGCAATCATAATAATCGCATCTAGTCCAAAAATGATATCTTTCACTTACCCTCCTATTATTTTATTTCGATTTAAGTCTAGCACTTATATCTAAAAAATTCCACCCACGGATGGAGATATCTTTTAAAATTAGTTACTGCTATAAGCCATTTTAATTTGTTGAATGATTGTATTTTGAGCATTGTTAAGGGCATCTGTTGTTGTTGCTTGCCCATTCCATGCTGAAGCTACTGCTGCTTGCATTGGGGTCCATACTGCTGCCATTGCTGGAATATTTGGCAGTGGTACTGAGTATTTTGCTTGTTGAGCAAATGCCGCTGCAAGTGGGCTTTGTGTAATTGTTTGGTCTGCAGCAAGAGCTGTAATCGCTGGAGTCTCTCCTACAATTTGGAATCTTGCTTTTTCCATTGCTGGAGATGTACAGAAAGCGGCAAAAATTTGAGCTGTCATGGGCGCCTTAGTATTTTGGTTAACGCCCATTAAACGAATTTCAGAGAATGAAATTGGGTGTTTTCCATTAAGGGTTGGCAGTGGGCATATTCCAAAATCTACCCCTGTTGACTGTGCACGTTGAACGTCCCATGGCCCGTCAATCATTGCTGCTACTTTTCCTTGTCCGAAAAGTCCCATCATGTTATTAGCAGAACCTTGTCCAATTTGGCTTTGAGTTGCAGGTTTTAAGCTAATCATAGCTTGAATTCCTTGAATTGCCGCTGCAGAGTTTATTTGAAGCGCTGAAGGATTATATTTTGCTCCATCCGTTCCAAATATTTTAGCTCCATACATTTGGTAAAATGCCCCTGAATAGTAGAAGTTAGACGCATCAAACATCAATGCATATTGGCTATTTGTAGCATTATTATATGTCTTTGCGAATGTGATTAACTGTTCAAAAGTTTGTACCCCATTAGGGAAGTATTTTTTATTGTAATACATTGCATACGTTTGAATTGACATTGGGAATCCATAAATTCTTCCATCTGGACCAGTTGCTGCTTGAACAGCTGCTGGCATAAAATTTTTCTGAATCATTTGTGAGTTAACTATATCTGGCATTATCAGTCCACCATTAATTGCATTTCCTAATTGATCACTCATGAATACAAATACGTCTGCTGCACCTTGTCCGGTTTGTACGGCTGTTTCCATTTTAGATATTGTTAAGTTAGCTTGAACTGGTACAAAGTTTACATGAACATTTTCAGCAGCAAACTGCTTTTCAAATTCTTTGGCAGCATATTGAATAAACTGTCCTTCTGTTCCTGGGGTTTCCCATACTGTTATTGTTGAATTTTTTTCAGGTAGCGGGCCTGCTGCAAATGTGAATGCCGAAGCGCCTAAAACTACTACGGCTGCTGTGGTTAATACTTTTTTCATTGTTCTCCTTCCAAGATTTTATAATTGATTTTATTTAGCTGCCCTGTACATTCTCTTTTAAATTGATATATTCTCTTCTGACACACTATCAAAGATGTGACACTCTATCATATCAAATTCAAAATTAGCTACACCATTCAATGTGATTTTCTCATTCGTCTCATGTGAGCGCACTCTCGATGTCATTTGAAAACCTTCTAAATCAAAATAGATATACTTCTCGTTTCCCATCTCTTCCACTGTGGTAACGCTGCCTTCATGATTTCCATGTCCACCACTAAGAGATTTTGCTGAGATGTGCTCTGGTCTGATTCCAAACCATACTTCTTTGCCGTTTAAACTTTCTAATTCTCCTACTTTTGCTTTAAGTAAGTTGATTTTCTCTGAAGTTAGTTTAAAGCTTAATTTCCCAATCACTGCGTCTACATCGCTACCTCTAACTTTCATAGTTGCTTTAACAATGTTCATTGCTGGAGAACCAATGAATCCTGCTACAAACTTATTCTTTGGGTATTTATATAGATTCAGTGGCTCATCTACTTGCATTATATGCCCAAGTTTCATAACACAAATTCTATCACCCATTGTCATCGCTTCTACCTGATCATGTGTTACATAGATCATCGTAGAATCTTTTCCTTCTGCTTTTAACTGCTGTTGCAACTGCTTTATTCTTACACGCATTGATACACGCAGTTTTGCATCAAGGTTAGATAACGGCTCATCAAATAGGAATACCTTCGGGTATCTTACTATCGCACGTCCAATCGCAACACGTTGACGCTGTCCTCCCGACATATCTTTTGGTTTTCTCTCTAGTAAATCTGTGATTTCTAGCTTTTCTGCTGCATCTTTTACACGTTTTTCTATCTCTGCTTTTGGAAACTTAGCCAGCTTTAGTGCAAACGCCATATTTTCATATACTGACATATGTGGATACAGTGCATAGTTTTGAAATACCATCGCTATACCTCTATCCTTTGGAGCTACATCATTCATGATTTTATCATCAATTTTTAGCTCTCCTCCACTTATCTCCTCTAACCCTGCAACCATTCTTAGTGTCGTAGATTTTGCACATCCTGATGGTCCTACTAGTACCATGAACTCTCCATCATTAATATCAAGATCTATTCCATGTACAGCCTCAAATCCATTTGGGTATTTCTTTGAAATCTTTTTTAAGTTTACGCTTGCCATTTTCTTCCTTTCAGAAAATACCGTTTTCTTATATTACCCCATTATACCTAATAATATAATATAATTTTACACATTTGTAAAGTAAAAATTAATCAGTTATTAACCACGAATTCACTCGATGTTAACTTTATATATATAACTTATACATTGAGTAAAACCTTAATCGCTTCAAGAAACTTCTAGCCCTCGCATTTTGTCATGAACAGCATTCCTTTCAATGACAAATCTCAAGTTTTTCAAATTGATTCTTCCTTTCACAATATCTACTATTTCACAACTTGTCTGGCGAATTGTATAATTTAAGTGCAGCAGGGTGAATTAAAGGTAATAAAAAGGCCCATAAGTGGTTAATGCTCCGCCACTAGGATTGCAACTCGATAAATGCCTGTGGATATTTTGCAGTACCATTGAATTTTGAGTGGCACTTCCGCTGTTTTCATGTGCTGAAAGTGTTAATGTAGACACTACTAGAACACTTTCAGCCGTTAACCATTTTTTCAATTTTTCTACTAGAGCAGTTTCATAACAAACCTCGACAATGTTTTCATGTTGACCGACGCGGAGACATCTCGAATTTTACAGGGATAGATCACTCGGTTTTTCTTGAGATGACATATTACAAAGTATCCAGTTTTGTTTTTGATTTGCTATAGAACAAAAAAAATTTAGCACGGATACAGCTCAAAATAGCTCTAATTTCCACTAATTATAATACATATTCTTATCGGTGAATATCAGAGCCTGTCTCTTGTATTCATGTGCTAAATTTGATTATTGATATAAGACTGCCATGGAGTAAGCAGGAACTATTACAGATTTAGTGATAGCTCTGCCTTTTTCATATGTTGTAAGTCCATTAACTGAAATTTCCCAATTTCCCATTGGTGAAAATCTCATGCCTTTTCCATTTCCATTTAAGATAACAATAATGTTTTTCCAACTGTCGAAGTTTGCACTCCCTGTAATTTGGTAAATGATTTGGTTGTTATTTGTACTGATAATTTGTAGGTGTGAATTTACCATCTCTGAACTTGTCATTCTAAACGCTGGGTGAGATTTTCTTAAACTAATCATAAATTGGTAGTAATCAAAAAGCTCACTATTTTTGGCCTTCAAGTTCCAATTGATTGGATTTACTGTTGGGTCGTTATCGTTGTAAGAGTTATCGTTTCCATGTTTTGTACGTGCAAACTCCTCTCCCTCTCCCATGTAGGCAATCCCTTGAGAAGTCATAACAATTCCGAATGCCAATGCATCCATCGAAATTTTCTCTTGCTCTGTCGCTTGTGGTGCTGCTGAGGATATTTTGTCGTAAAGAGTGGCATTATCATGGCACGACACATAATTCACTGTTTCCTGAGGCGAAAATACGGGAATAGAGGTATCATTTCTCCCTGTACTTTGCCCCTTGATAATTTGAGCGAGTCTATCAAGGCCATTCATAGGCGTAGCCCCCTCAATAAATCCTGGCGCATTTGCATCAAATACATTTCCTCTTAAATTATCACGCATTCCATCGTTAAATGCTGCAATACCTGTTCCCGATATGTTAGCTTGAATTGCCCTTTCGCTAGCTGGAAGTAGTGTCTCCATATCCCAACCTTCTCCAATAATAATGGCTGATGGATTAATCTCTTTTACAGCCGTCTTTACCGACATCATCGTTTGAGTATCAATGAGGCCCATTAAGTCAAATCTAAATCCATCAATATGATAATTTATAGTGTCACTCACGCACGAGTCTACAATAAATTTTCTTACCATTGGTCGCTCGGTTGCCACATCATTTCCACACCCTGAACCATTACTGTAGACACTGTTATCTTGTACTCGGTAAAAATAGTACGGAACTATTTTGTCAAAAATTGAAAAATCATTATTCCCAGTGGCATAAGTATGGTTAAAAACCACATCCTTTATCACACCGATGTTGTTTTGATGCATTGTGACCACTAGCTCTTTTAACTCCTCTTGTCTAGCTATCCCCACTGGTGTTGTCGCATAGGACCCTTCCACGTTGCTGTAAAGCGCGGGGTCATATCCCCAATTGTACCAAGTATAAGCACTGTTCATCGATGACTCATCCCCACTGGCATAGTCATATATTGGCAAAAGTTCCACGTGGGTTACTCCTAACTTCTTTAAATTAGAAAGCCCCGTTAAAAGATTTTGAGGTGATTTTGTTAAAGGTTCAGTCAGTCCTAAAAATTTTCCTTTATAATCGCTTCTCACTCCGCTTGATGGATCAATCGTATAATCTCTCACATGAAGCTCATAGATGATGGCATCCACATTATTTTGCAAACTCACAAAGTTGTCTTTGTCCCAACCTGTTACAGATGCATTAACTACATTCATATTAAAGATATAACTCTTCTGTGAGTTAGGTCCACTTCCAAGCGAATAGGGATCTTGTACATAATTGGTTACACGTTTTCCACCTTCATAAAGGGTTACACCATAGAGATAATATTTTCCTGCTAAGTTGCCAAAAACTTTTGTGTTCCAAACACCATTCTTATTTGCTTTCATCACTATTTTTTGGCTCGAATTTAAAATGTCAGCGTTATAATAATCATACACGTAAAGGGTTGCACTTTGAGCCGTTGGTGCCCATAGTGCAAAAGAACTCTTATTTGGCCCATATTCAAGCCCTAACTTACCTGAATAATAATATTTTTTGTGTGAAAGTACATTTCTTGGATATATTTGCGCACTTCCAGACGTAGTGGCAGAACTCAGTATCACTTGATTATTTGAAGCGACCCCTATGGCTGTTTTTGTGGTAATACTCACCACTTGACCACCAAGCTCCTGAGAACTTGCAGATATGCTAGAAATGGCAACTGGTTTCCCATCACTGGTTATCGAAATACTTTTAACGCTTAATACATCTTGAGATCTACTGTCAAAAAGTGTAATCATATTTTGTGAATCTTGCCAAGCGTTTAAGCTGCTCGCAAGAAGCATCGTTGAAGCGGTTGTCATAATAACTCCTAATAATTTCTTTTTCATTTTACCTCCACAATATTAAACCATTAGCATATGGATATGGATATGGATATGGATATGGATATAGGTCTGAACTTTGGTTTCAACGAATTTTAACCACTCTTTCTTATGAGATTTTTATTGTATTCGGATGCCTTACATGACTAAAAACTTTAAAAATAAAGCCCTTCGAATGAAGGGCTTTTGATATTCTATTAAGTTGATATTAGAACCAAACTTCTGCTTGAGCTCCAAATAAGAAGGCATGGTTAGCACCATTTAGCATAATTTGATTTTGATTTCCAATTAAATATGTAACAAAAGGTCTAATTTGTGGTCTTGCAAAGAAATCACTTGAAAGGGTGAATGTTGGAGCGATTGTGAATTGTGCAATACCGCCGTTAAAAGGTGTACTTAAATAACCACTACCTTCATTTACATTTGCACCCCAGTTATAAGCATATCCCATGTCAAACATTAACGCAAAATTTTGTGTGAAGTTGTACATTGGAGTTACTACAAAGTTCATACTTGTCGTTGGCTGCCAGTATTGAGGCGTATCTCTTAATAAACCTGCTACCGTTTGAATTTGCCAGTTACCAAATGATGAAACTCCCGTCGTTGTCGCTTGATAAGTTCTATCTGTTGGTGATGCAGAATTACATCCATTACTTAGAGCCGTAGTTTGGTCGTCAATTCTTGCTTGTGAAGATCCTAATGCCCATTCAGTAGCTAACCCTTGTCCATACTGAAGGATTGTTTGCGTCCAACCATTTGTTAATCCATAATATGTGGGTTGATTATATGTTACACCAACTTGCCCTCCCCATATTGCAGCTGAAGCTGATGCAATTGTACCATTATCACCATACCCTATCTGTACTTGCTGAGCCCAGTTATTGTATTTAACATTGCCTTGGAATCCCCACTGATTTAATTGATAATCAGCTATGATATTACTTGTTGTACCTGCAAGGCTGCTTCCCAGTTGATTATCTATATTAGTTCCAGCATAATAACTTTGGTCACCATTACTTGTTCCGACGTAAGCTAAATTTAAATTACCATTCAATAACCCTTGAACCCCAAATCCTGTTCCTGAATAATCCGTTACATAGTAGTCTGTTGCCCAAATATTATTTCTATCATAATATCTCATACCTGCCCAAATCGTTACATTCGGATTCCAACCAAATCCTCCCATTTCAGCATATGCTTGACTTAAGAAAATATCGTTTTCAGTAGGTGCATTTGAATTCTCCGTATAAGTAGTGCTTGGACTCCATGAAGATAAGTTGTTTGTTCTTGCTGCACCCATAATATGCCATTTCGACCATACACCATTTTGAGCTTGGAAATCTTTAACCAGTTCCACCTCAATATATGTCGTATTCGTATTTCCTAAACGCCCCGTTTGTACTCCTTGCGCATTCGAAAATGATCCATCCTGTCCTTCCATGTCCGGATTAGCAAAATCCGTATTTTGCGTAATACCTGAACGACCATACCCGTGGTATTCCCATCCATTTCCTACGCTGTCAGCTAGAACTGCGCCGGCTAAAATCACTGATGCTGCTACGATAATCAGTTTTTTCATTGTATTGCCCCCTCATATTTTAAAAATTTTTATAATTTTTGATGACTTTCAGGTAAATTCCTGAAGGCACTTAGAATCTTATCACATATTTTTCTTTTGTCAATCATTTATCCACAAGTTTTTCACTTTTTTTTCACCTTAATTTCAAGTTGCGCAACTTACAGCTGTATATTGCTTAGCAATAAACTGTATAAATCATAGCTGTTTTCTTAAATATGAGGAATGAATGCTTCACTTTTTATTCCAGTCATAGTACCGGAATTTATTTTTAAAGTTCGTATAGTGTAGTTTCAAAACAAACCTTGACAATGTTGTCGTGTCGACCAACGTGGAGGCATCTCGAATTTAGAGGGATAGATCTCTCGACTTCGCTCGAAATGACATATTGGAAAGCGTCCAGTTTTATTTTTGATTTGCTATATACTTGCATTAGCAGCCGGTATGAAAAATTCTAGAATTCTATACATTTTAGCAACCCGCTATATAAAAAAATCTACCATTAAAGGTAGATTTTTCAAGCTATTTAATTAAATCCATCAGATATTGACCATAACGGGTCTTTTTCAAGTCCTTAATATTTTCTGCTAATTGCTCTTTACATATCCATTTGTTTCGAAACGCAATCTCTTCAATAGACGCGATCATAATCCCTTGCCTATGTTGGATGGTTCTGACAAAATTTGCTGCATCTAAAAGATCATCATGAGTCCCCGTATCAAGCCATGCCATACCGCGCCCCATATCTTCAACTATAAGAGTATCCTCTTCAAGATATAGTCGATTTAAATCGGTTATTTCAAGCTCTCCCCGTTTAGAAGGTTTTAAACTTTTTGCTTTGTCAATGACTGTTCCATCATAAAAATAAAGCCCTGGAATGGCAAAATGCGATTTTGGCGTTTCTGGCTTCTCTTCAAGCGAGATAGCTTTTCCCTTCTCATCAAACTCTACCACACCATAGCTTTGTGGATTTTGAACATAATATCCAAATATCAACGCGCCTTTTTCAATACTACTGGCATTTTTCAGCCTACCCGTTAAGCCATGCCCATAAAAAAGATTATCTCCAAGCACCATACCACATGACTCTCCCGATGATAAAAACTTTTCTCTATCAGCAATAATAAATGCTTCAGCAAGCCCATTCGGAGCATCTTGAACCGCATAAGAAAGCATCATGCCTAGGTGTTCTCCACCCCCTAGTAGCTCTTTAAAAGAGGACAAATCTCTCTCAGTTGAGATAATAAGCACCTCTCTAATTCCTGCTAGCATCAGTGTCGAAAGTGGATAGTAAATCATTGGCTTATCATAAATTGGGGTAATTTGTTTTGATATCGCTCTTGTAATCGGATAAAGTCGCGTCCCACTTCCTCCAGCTAAAATAATTCCCTTCATTTTTACTCCTAAAAAATTTAATTTACAAATTTCAATCATTCGACCTTTTTTAAAAGATATAAAACGGTCATTTACTGGTCTAAAATTACTTGTATTGCGCCACTCGTATAAGAGAGTCTTGGATCTGTTCTATCTGAAAAACTCGCTACTACCACAACTTTATTTTTGTACTGAAAAATAGAGTTATTCGCTATATAACATCTTACAATTTTATCCGTAGAGAACTTGCTCTCGACTACAGCAATACATGGAAGTAGCATTATTTCCCTTAGTAGTGTTATGTCCTAAGCATTGGTTGTCGCTGAGATAACCAAATGGGCATCATAAATATTTTAAATCGAGTTAAATATCTTAAGTACCACATACCATCATTGGTTCTCTATCGCTAAACTATTTATTAATTTAGCTGCACCTGATACTAAACTTCCTTAACTTACCGCGCTTCCACTAATCATTGAGTTCCGTTTACTTTTACACTGCTTGATAGCGTTGCAGAAAACATAATCCTTGAAAACAACATAACGAAGTGTAAATACTACAGATTTATTTTATTTATTTTTATTCCTGGAAATTTGTTTAGTAGCTATCTATTTACCACAACCTTATTTCACTATACTTTAGTAAAAAAATACGGAGCGTCTGTATTTTTTTACTCTATCCACCCACTAGCTACTAGCTTATGCTCAGTGGTATATAAAGCGGCAATTTGACCTGGGGTAATGGCTCTTACGCCCTCATCAAATATCAGTTTCAATCTGTTTTCTGGAATTCTTTCAATTTTCACTGAGTGAAGCGTATCTCGCGATCTGATTTTCGCAAAGAGGTTTTGAGTCGCTAGAGCTTCTATACTCTCATCTGTCAATAAATTGATTTCTCGGCATATGAGCTCTTTTGTAAAAAGTTCATCGTCACTTCCTACTATTACATCCCCCGTTTTGGGATTGATGGAAAGCACATAGAGTGGCGTTGGAGATGCAATCCCCAGACCTTTTCTTTGACCAATCGTGAAATTATAGATTCCTGTATGTCTTTTGATTATATTCCCTTTGGTATCTTTAATATTTCCACTGATGTTAATATCAATATATTTTGAGAGAAAATCCTTGTAGTCCGTTGAAATAAAGCATACCTCTTGGCTGTCTTTCTTATCATGTACTGAGAGCCCACTCTCTTTTGCTATGCTACGTGTCTCACTCTTCTCTTTTTCATAGAGTGGAAACATTATTCTAGGCAGAAACTCTTTTTTTATTTGACCTAAAAAATAACTCTGATCTTTTGCTATATTATCTGAAATATAGATGGCATCATCTATTTTTTTCACATAGTGCCCTGTGGCAAAAAAATCAGCCCCAAGTTTAAATGCCTCTTCGATAAAACGCCCAAATTTGATAAAGCGGTTACACTTTACACAAGGATTTGGTGTTCTTCCTTTTTCATATTCAGATATAAAATAGTTAATTACCTCTTTTTTAAACTCTTGAGAAAGATCAATAATATGATGAGGAATTCCTACCTGTTCGCACACGGATTTGGCATCTTCAAGAAAACTTGGATTTTCAAAAAGTACCATGGTTACACCAAAGCAGTCATAGCCAAGACTCTTTAATAAATAAGCAGTGGTAGCAGAGTCAACTCCACCACTCACTGCCACGGCAACTTTTTTCAACTAAATCAGTCCTGGAATGTTCACACCAGCAGTGACTTGTGACATTTCGCGTTCTCCAAGTTCTTCCGCTTGTCTCATAGCCTCTTTTACCGCTGTTAAAATAAGATCTTCTAACATTTCAATGTCATTTTCTGCTACAACTTCTTTTACCAATTCTTCAGAAATTTTAACAGCTAAAAGTTCTTTTTGACCATTAACTCTTACCGTCACTTGACCACCACCAACTGAAGCTTCTAATTCTTTTGTTGCTAGTTCATCTTGAACCATTTGCATTTTTGCTTGCATCATTTGCGCTTGTTTTACGAAATCTTGGGTAGAACCGTTCCCAGTACC
>JAPLKR010000035.1 GCA_026387965.1 Fusobacteriota bacterium
TCTCTCAAATGGTCCTGGGGATCCTGAGGATTTAACGGATATTGCATGTTGTGTAAGAGAGCTTTCCAGTGAAATTCCCATCGTGGGAATCTGTCTGGGTCATCAAATACTCAGTTGGGCGTTTGGGGGAACCACAACCAAACTAAAATTTGGACACCGAGGAGCCAATCATCCTGTAAAGGATGTAAGACGTGATAGAGTGTTTATGACCTCTCAAAATCATGGCTATGTGGTGGATAGAGTCCCAGAGTGCATGGAAGTTACCCATTATAACGTCAATGATAAATCCATCGAAGGAATGGCGCATAAAACACTACCTATTATGAGTGTTCAATATCATCCTGAAGCAAGTCCAGGCCCACGAGATTCTCTTTATATATTTGATGAATTTATAAAATTAATTGCTGGAGGTAAAAGTGATAAATAACTATAAAAAGGTTTTGGTAATAGGTTCGGGACCCATAGTTATTGGTCAAGCAGCTGAGTTTGATTATGCAGGGACTCAGTGTTGTGAAGCCCTAAAAAGTTGCGGCATTGAAGTGGTGCTGATAAATTCAAATCCTGCGACGATAATGACGGACACACAGACGGCAGATAGAGTATATATAGAGCCACTTACGGTAGAATTTGTGGAAAAAATTATAGACAGAGAGCGTCCAGATGCTATGATTGCGGGTATGGGTGGTCAAACAGCTCTTAACCTTGCTGTAGAGCTTTCTGATAAAGGAATATTTGAAAAATATGGAGTTGAAGTTATTGGGACGAGTATAGACTCTATCAAACGTGGTGAAGACCGAGAGCTCTTTAAAGCAGCGATGGAGAAAATCAACGAACCTATGGTGGAGAGTAAAATTATAACGTCAATTGATGCAGGACTCGCTTTTGCTCAAGTGATTACCTATCCTGTAATTGTTCGCCCAGCATATACGCTAGGAGGCAGTGGAGGGGGAATTGCCAATACGCCAGAGGAATTACGTTCTATTTTAGCTCTAGGTTTAAAACTTAGTCGTGTCGGGCAAGTACTTCTTGAAAAGAGCATCTTTGGATGGAAAGAAGTTGAGTATGAAGTGATGCGCGATATTAAAGGCAATGTTATCACAGTGTGTAATATGGAAAATATTGATCCTGTGGGTGTACATACGGGGGACTCTATTGTAGTAGCACCTTCTCAGACACTTTCGGACAAAGAGTATCAAATGCTGAGAACGGCCTCTCTAAATATTATTGAAGAAATTGGGATTGTGGGCGGTTGTAATGTGCAATTTGCCCTTCATACAAAATCAGCAGAGTATCGTGTTATCGAGATTAACCCAAGAGTAAGTAGAAGTTCTGCACTTGCGTCAAAAGCAACAGGGTACCCGATAGCTAAAATAGCGACTAAACTTGCGTTAGGGTATGCTCTGGACGAGATAGTGAATGATGTAACAGGAAAAACCTATGCATGTTTTGAACCGGCGCTAGATTATGTAGTAGTAAAAATCCCCCGTTGGCCATTTGACAAGTTCAAAAATGCAAAAAGAAAATTGGGAACAAAGATGATGGCAACCGGTGAGGTTATGGCCATTGGAAGCAACTTTGAACTGGCATTTTTAAAGGCGATTCGTTCGCTTGAGATTGGGCAAGAGACACTAGATCTTCCCATTTCTAAAAACCGTTCGCTAGAAAAACTTAAAAAACGTGTAACCCAACCTGATGATGAGAGAATATTTGACCTTGCAGAACTTCTGCGTCGCGGATATATGAAAAAACCTCTGCAAAAAATTACTGGAATTGATATGTTTTTTATGGAGAAAATTGAGTGGATCGTGCGTCAAGAAGAGTTGATTAAGAAATACACCTTAGATGAACTGACTCCAGAGATTTTGAAAAATCTCAAGAAAAAAGGCTTTTCAGATAGAGGGATAGCGCAACTTATGGCAGTTGAAGAGGAGGATATTAGAAAACGGCGTAAAATGTTTGCAATCACACCTGTTTATAAAATGGTGGATACATGTGCCGGTGAATTTGAAGCCGTTTCCCCTTATTACTATTCAACCTATGATACCTATGATGAAGTTACGGTAAGTGATCAGAAAAAAATCATCATTATCGGTTCAGGGCCGATTCGTATAGGTCAAGGAATAGAGTTTGATTACTGCACGGTGCATTGTATTAAAACCATTAAAAAAATGGGGTATGAAGCGATTGTGATCAACAATAATCCGGAAACAGTGAGTACAGATTTTTCGGTTGCCAGCAAACTCTATTTTGAACCTCTTGTATTTGAAGATGTGATGAATATTATTGAGAAGGAAAAGCCACTCGGTGTAGTACTACAATTTGGGGGTCAAACAGCTATAAAACTCGCTCAAAAACTTTCTGATTCAGGTGTAAAAATTCTCGGAACTCAGGCTAGTGATATAGACCTTGCAGAAGATAGAGAAAAATTTGAAGAGGTTCTAGAAGAACTTAATTTAGCACGACCTAAAGGAAAAGCGGTATGGTGCGTAGAAGAGGGATTAGAGTTTGCTAAAAAGTTGGGGTTTCCTCTACTTGTTCGTCCCTCTTATGTACTTGGGGGTCAAGGAATGGAGATTTGTCACAGCGAAACTGAAGTCTCTACGTACCTAAAAAAATCCTTTGCGCGTGATAGTGAAACGCCAGTACTCATCGACAAATACCTAAATGGTATGGAGATTGAAGTGGATGCTATATGTGATGGCGAAAATGTCCTACTACCAGGAATTATGGAGCATTTAGAGAGAGCGGGGATTCATTCGGGGGATAGTATTACTATCTTCCCAGCACAAAATCTCTATGCGGGCACGGAAGAGAAAATTTTAACTATTGTAGAGAAACTCTCAAAGGCCTTGAAGATAAAAGGGATGATGAACATCCAATTTATTGCGTACCAAGGAGAGCTCTATATTATAGAAGTCAATCCCCGAGCGAGTCGAACTGTACCTTATATTGCTAAAATAGCGGGAATTCCCATAGTGGAAATTGCCACAAAAGTGATTACAGGAAGCATGCTTTCTGAGCTAGAGTATGGAATAGGACTATATAAAAAGCCAAAATATGTGGCGGTAAAAGTACCAGTGTTTTCAACAGAAAAACTTCCAGGAGTGGAAGTTACACTTGGTCCAGAGATGAAATCAACTGGCGAAGTTTTAGGAATTGCGACAACCCCTAAAGAAGCAATATATAAAGGACTTCTTGCGGCTAACAGGCTACCAAAAATTCCTTCAAAAGTTGTGATTGTCAGTGTGGCTGATAAAGATAAAATGGAATTTTTAGAAATTGCTAAAGTAATGGATAAGATTGGGTATCAATTTTTAGCCACAGAAAATACTCACATTTTTTTAGCTAGCCATGGAATTTTATCAGAAAAGATCAACCGTTTAGGAGAAGAATCTCCAAATATTACTGAGTGTATTCGAAATAGAGAGATTGATTTTCTGATTAATATTGCTTCAAAAGTTAATAATGCTCTTTCAGATGGGTTTAAAATGCGCCGAGTAGCCATTGAGTATGGCACCGAGGTAGTATCGTCGCTTGATACCCTAAAGGCGATTGTATCTATTGAGAACTTTGGTGTTGTATCTAGCGTGACAGCACTCAGTGAAGTAAAATAAAATTAACGAAGGTGGGCATTTGCCCCACCTTCGTTAATTTTATTTTATTTTAAAACGGTTGTTTGACATTTGACATTTGTATATTTAAAGAAAATCAACATAATAGCTATTATGAATAATGGGATTTACGTATTTGTAAAGTACGGAGAATATCAAAAAAATTAGGAGGATAGATGATAATGAAAAAGAAATGTTTGATGATTGGTGCAGTATTAGCTGTTGTAATAATGTTTCCGTGTACAGCCTTTGCTGTAACCGGCAGTCTCTTATCGTATGATGGCAATAACGGAAATCAAATAGTAACGGCGACTGACACTATTAATTTGATTGATTTATCAGATTCAACAGACAATTTAAGTCATTTTTCGGCAGCAAGCAATAATACTGCTTTGATAAGTATTAATACGAGCTCAAATCAAATAATAATGACTAATACTGGATCCAATAATAATAATAATGATTATAATAATAATAATGCAACAGGTGATTGTAATTTTAGTCTGCCAGAGCAAAATGGAAATATTGATTTTACGTTATATACTTGGGCAGGAGAACCGACAAAAGGAGCGGAAGTTCGAGCTGATCTAGAAGAGTTAACGATGGACATTTATCAAATGTTCATGGTAGCAGAAGGACCTGAATCGTTGATTGAAACGGGATTTAATTCAATGTCAAGTATGTTGAGTGACGCAGAGGGGCCAGCAGAAAATATGATAGAGAGCTTGGATGCTTCTGGAGAAAGCACAAGTATGGCTCAGACACAGGTAGCCAAGTGGATAGAAGAAGGCGATAATGTAACGAATAAGGGAAAAATAGTTGCTAGAGTGGCAGGACTTGGATGTGATGAGGGACTTGATCAAATCAGGCAATATGATGAAGACAGTCAAATAAATAATAATAATAAGTATTCGGGAGAAAGTGCATACTATACCTATTTGAATCTAAAAGGAAACGATTCAACAACAATGAAAAAAATCGTTGATGTGCCAAATGAAGAACTTGTTTTGTTAACAGATTCAAATGGGGATAGTGCTTATGTTGCTTTAATTGCTACTCAAGGGTGTTATTTTGATAACTCTAGCAATAATGCAACTATGACATTATTTGCAGCCCCGGCAACTCCAACAGGGTTAGCTGAAATGGAAGCAGCATTAGGAGCAACACACATGTATCAAAATAATTTATATTATGCTGGTCCGTCAGTGTCAAATCCAGGTTATGGAGTACTAGGATATGTGGATTCATCAGGTCAAAATCATGTCATTGACAATTTGAACTCTACGAACCAAAGTGGGGATAACGGAAGTGAATGTACTGGAGCACAAATATTATCTGAAGCAGATATGATAACTCCATTTACCAGTAGTAATGGAAAAGTAGAAATGGCTGTAAGTAGTGTAGGAGACAGTGATGCCTTACCTGTAATTTTTGCAGCTGATGGATCGACAACTCCAGCAAACCAATCATATGATGGCGATGGAAATAATTATATTTATTATTCACCTACAACAGTAACTTTAATAAAAAACAGTCCTCCTGTGTGTTCCCAATTTGAGTATTCGTCAGGCGGTAGCGATTATTTAGGATGCGTGGTTGGAAATAATGGAGTAGGTAATATTTATGAATGGGAAGGAGAATTCAGCAGTACGAATGGTTTTGCAGCTAACGACCCGATTGTCTCAGACATTCCTTATGTGAGTGTTGGAAAAAATGGAAGTTCTATTGCAGTGAATGGTGGAAATCAGATTAATATTGTACAGAATGGATGTATTGTTAAGGGAGATGTATATTCAATAAACGTTCCCAACAATGATATATTAAGCAGTTTAACAGGGATTGGGCAGAACTATTATTTAGGACTTACTTCGCCTTTAAATGGAAATCAAACGGCTTATCTCGTTCAATACACAGGTCCATCTAATAACTATATTGTAAGTTTAGGGACATTTCCAGAAAGTAATTATAATTTTGCTAGTGGAGGAGGCTATGCTGCGGTAACTTGTCTGAATAATTTATATTTAGTCAATTCTTCTGGAGATTCTACGATAGGTTCTACACCAGATAACTCCAATATTGAATCATTGGATATAGACTCCTCAGGAGAGTGCACTGTAACTACTGCACTGGGAGATAGCTATAGTTTATTACCGGGTTTAAATCAATTTATTGACGCTAATGTAACGGGAAAGTGGTATTTTGGCCAAAATCTATTTTATGAAATTGAATCAAATGGTGATGAGCTATTAAGATTTGTATGGACTGGAAATAGCGAACCGGCTTACCTTGTACAAATGTCTGATGGAGATTGTAATACGCTGGAGCTTGGAGGAATGCCAGGAACACCGACAAATCTTACTAAAGGTGTTACTTACAATGTGTTGATTCCTAGCAAATATAGATACGGAGTAGTTTTTACAAGTGTGGGAGGAAGTGCATACTCAGCGTTTCCAAATGCATCCCCAACAGAAACTTTTTGTGGTGATGGAGTACAGTTTAAGTTAAATTCAGATGGTAGTGAACAGTTAACGTTTACATGGACTGGGGATGATGAAAGGGCATCCGACGTGCTTGCAGAGAGTTTACAATACAGTCAAATGATTTCACTGGGAGGACTTTCTGGAGCCCCAGCTGCAAATCAATACTTTATTCAAGGGGATACTTACTCCATAGTGTTGCCATTAACTACAAGACAAGGATATTTATATTCTAGTGTAGGAGGATCAAATTATAGCGAGATTCCACCCTGGATTCCAGGTGATGGCCTTGTATATCAACTGAGGTCGAATGGAGATGAAGTTATTTCATTTAATTGGGTTGGAGATAGTGAACCTCTTATATATATAAATGCTTCTACTAGTAGTGGCTCTGCACCAGATATTCCTTTGAACGGACTACCAGGAACCTCAAATGCAATCCCAAACTTTATTCAAGGGGATACTTATACGGTAACGATTCCTTCAGCTCAGCGTGATGGGATGGTTTACACATCCATAGGAGGTACGCAATATAGTTCAATACCTACATCAAGTCAGTTAGATTAAATCAATAGTTATATTATAAATTTAGTTGGTTAAATTATGAGAAGTATTTTCTTTTAAGAGTGTTTCAGGTTGAATGACAGTGTCAAAGAGAAATTAGAATGATTTAATGTATGGATACCATCATAAAAAAAGTAAGAGTCTGAAAAGTGTTTTAAACTTTCAGGCTCTTTATTAATGAAAAAAATTAGGATCTTCAATTGTCAAATTAAGTGCAACTTAATTGAGAATTGAGGTCCGCCCAGAAAACTTCATGGGGCGTTTTGTAATTAAGTACTTTTCTTGGTCTGTTATTCAATTGAGTAGCTACGTCTCTAATTTCTTTATCTGAAATAGTAT
>JAPLKR010000088.1 GCA_026387965.1 Fusobacteriota bacterium
AATTGACACACTTCTTAAAACTTTCGAAATAACAAGATCTCTCAGTGCAAAAGGAACACCATATGACAATGCAGTATCAGAAGCAACCGATAAGATACTTAAAAAAGAATTTGTTTATCAGAAACAGTTCAACAGTTTAAACGAACTCAGAATTCTTTTAGCAGATTATGTGCATTGGTATAATTTTATTAGATTACATGGCTCCATTGGATATATGCCGCCTGAAAAATATCGGTTAGTTTCGTCTTTTTGATTTTGTCCAAATAACTGTTGACAATCCAAAGAGAAGCATCTCTGCTTCTCTTTAAAATTATAATGCAATGACCTCGATTTTAAGTTCTGCTTTAATACCTTTATAAAGTTTAAGCTCAGCTTTATAAATTCCTAAATGTTTAATCGGATCAATTTCAATCTTTTTCTTATCTATATCATATTTTAACTGCTTTTTGACTTCATCAGATATTTCTTTATGTGTAACTGCACCAAAAATTTTTCCATTTTCAGAGGCTTTTACTTTTACAATAATTTTCTTACTTTTAATTTCTTCAAAAAGTACTTTAGCTTCTGCTTCTGCTTTTGCCTCATGTTTTGCAATTTTTGCCTTTTTTTCAGCTACTTGCTTCAACACCTCCGAGGTAGCTTCCACACCAACTTTTTCTTTTATAAGAAAATTTTTAGCATATCCATCTTTAGCTTCAATAACTTCTCCTTTTTTTCCAACATTCTTAACATCTTCTAGTAGTAATACTTTCATTATTTCCTCCGATATATTTCTGCATTTTTATAGATAAAGTGTGAAATAGCAAGTGCTAGAATGAGTGCAGCTACAACATCAGAAGTCCAATGATTAAGCGTAACCACCCTACAATACATTACTAAAACGATAATAAACCATAAAACAAATCTGATCAAAATTCTTTTGTAGCTGAATATAAAAGGTAAAAGTAGTGCTGCGACTCTTAACGTATGCTCTGATGGCATACTTAAATACTTATTGATGTGATGACTCAGAAAGTGCGTATATTGAAAAAATTCATAAGGATTAATATCTACAAATGGCCGAGTTCGAGCAATTAATACTTTTAATATACCTCCAACAATAAGGACAGCCACAAAAGAAAGTATCGATACTCTTAGTGTTTCATGGAATTTTGAATGTTGATTTTTAATGAAACTTACGCTGTATAAAACAATTAATAGAACCATTACGGGGGATGTATCCACAAGATATGAAATGCCTTTTGCCCACACTAAGTGCTCTTGTTGGGTTAAAATCATTGTAATATTCGAATCTGCGAACACAATAAGTAGCAAGATAACAATAATACAGACTAAGAGCAAAATCATTTTTCTTTTAAATTCATTATAAGTCAATAAAATCAAATTCTTCTTATGAGCATGACTCATCGCATGTAGCTCACTGCGGAGCGTTGAGAAGAAAATCATAATAAAAAGCAGGATAAAAATTCCTTTAAGAATTATCACTTATTTAATCGCTCCTTAACTTTTTTCGATATTACTACTGCATACCCAAACATAAACCCAAGTATCAATGATGTCACTACGTCCGAAGTCCAGTGAAATATACCATATACTCTTGAAAATGCGACAAATAAAGGAAGTAAAATAATAACTTTACCCCAAATCGTTCTCCAATAAATAAATACAAATGGAGCAACCGCGGCAGCCATCGTAATAGTATGTCCCGATGGGAAACTTACGTACTCAAATTTACAAAATTGATGATGAATCATTGCAAGGTGGTAAGCAAATATATGCGTTGGATCTAGTGCAACACATGGCCTCTCTCTCGAAAATATACCTTTCACTATGAGAACAAAAATCCCAGCTGCCACAGAAGATGCCACTGCTGCTTTACAGGCTACTAAAAAACGTCCTTCTATTTTAAGTAGCGCATAAATAATAATCAGTGTTGCAAGCAGTGAGTAAATAAACACCCCTTGACCCATAATGTCACCTACTTGAGTAATTTTAAGTAGATGAGCGTTTGAGTGCATTGCAAATGTTGAAGATATAGGTCTATCTAAGAAAAAAATAATTATAACAATAACTACTAAGGCTAATATAACATACTTAATAAATCTAAACTGATACAAAAAATTTTTGACAATTGAATTAAAATATCTCTCTTTGAATATAATTATTAGCACAACAAGAAGCATAAAATACATATAAATAGGAAGCTGAAGAAATAGTTTATCCATTAAATCTCTCCATTCTTAATTTTTTAGCATTCGCTTTATAGGTAGCAATTGCGATAATACTACCGCACAAAATCCCAACAAATACATCTGAAGTCCAGTGATTTAAGCTATAAACTCTTGCGACACCCACTATAAGTGGATATAACCACAAAAGTTTTCCAACTAAATTTTTTCGATATGAGTAGGCAAATACTACGATTGCACTTGACGCCACGATGGCGTGTCCTGAAGGAAAGCTTGCATAGTTAAACCCAAATAAACAGTGAGTTGATATTGCCGTAGAATAATCAAAGAAATGAAATGGGTTAAAAGTAACAAAGGGTCTTTGTCTTTCAACAATTGACTTTACTATGAGGACAAAAATTCCTCCAAATACACAACTTGTAAAAGACATTTTACAAGTAATAAAAAATTTTGACTTTTCACTATTAAATAAAACACTTATTACAACCAAGGTCGCTAGCATTGGGTAGAGAAATTTTCCATTGCCAATAGTGTTGCCAATAGTTTGAATCACTTCAAGTGCATGTGTCCTATGTGTTGCAAAAAAGTGTGTCACGGGGAAGTCAACATAGCTTACCAAAAGAACTGTCACAATGACAAAAAGAATCATCCACAGCTTATTTTTAGTAATAATTTTTAGAGAATTTCCAGTGATTTCGCGAAAAAATCCACATTTTGCAACATAAATTATTACACAAATTATTATTAAGTAGTCGTAGACTGGTAATTGTAAAAGTAGTGCATTCATAATTTCTCCTTAATATGCGGGAATTGGTGTTGAATTATACATAATATCACTCGTACCACTTATATTGGCACACTGTATAATATAAAGTGTTAAATTAACACCTTCATGATTATAGTTTATCGTTTGAACAAGTGAAAGTGTGTTGAAATAGTCACCTAAAGCACCCATCATATCATTTGTCCCCACAAAATATATTGGTTGTGTACTGTTTTGAATATTTTGTACAACTTTAGACGTTGCCCACAAGTCATACTGGGAAAAACGCGTAGGGGTAAGAACATTGACTCTAGGTCTTCCTGTCATATAGTACTCTGCCTCAGAAGCATCTTGATAGTTATCTGAAAGTATAATTGAACCGCTCGGGACATATGCATTGGCAGCTTGCATTAATGTATTGTACCCTTTAAATTTTGAAACAAGCACTGGTGAATACCCAGGATAGATCAATATTATAAAAGCTATAATTGAAAGTACCATCCCAATATAACAATAAATTCTTAAACGGTATTTTTCTATGAAATATCCCATTAATATTACAATTGATAAATACGCTGGTGCTGGCCAGTTTACTTCTGAATGCTTATTTAATGAGAATACCATAAAAATAATAAAGGTAGTTGCGAATGGTACAAACAAAAATAGAAGCTTCTCACTACTTTTAATCTCTTTGAATCCTTTAATAAGGACAAATATAATAATAATAAAAAATATGGGATTTACAGCGCCAAATTGCCCACCGAGATACTCGCCTAAATAGGAAAGATTTATGGGGGCCGATGCTGAAGCCCCATGCCCTAATTGAAAGGCAAAAGAGGCAAAATGATTACTTATATTCCATAGTAAAACAGGTGAAAATACCACAATAGCAATAACCATGCCGACATAGAGACTTTTTTGTTTAAATATCTCCCATCTTTTAAGTAGTACCACCATGATAAAGAAGCTAACTACCAAAAGAATTGCTGGATATTTTGAGAGCAGAGCCAACCCCACAAAGAGACCTACAAGGTAAATCTTTTTTTCCTGTTTTAATATAAGATAATCATAAAACATAATAAAGGAGAGTGTCCAAAAGAGCATTAAAGGCAGGTCTGGTGTTGTAACAGAAAGTCCTACTTGCACAAATGGCACAAAAAGAAATACAATCGCAGAAATTTCAGCCACTTTTGGGTTAAATAGACGCTTTGCAAATTGGTAAATAAAACAAGTTGTTAAGAAAATACAGATAACACTCACAAGTCTTACTGTAAAAGGAGTGCTAATAAAAAGTGTCGTTGCTTTGATCATATACGCAATCATTGGAGGTGCATCGTAATATGAGAGTTGTAAATGTCTCGACCACACCCAATAGTATGACTCATCTGGATGCATTGGTAAAACTGTATTATGAAAAAGGGCTATTAAGGTAATTACCCAAAGAACTATCGAAGCCTTCCGCGTCATCTATAACTCTCCCTTTTGAATTTTTTTTCTATTCATTCTCATCCACCAAACCATTTTAAGCGCTTCCATAAAAATATTTTTAGACATTTTGGAAACCCCAAACTCGCGATCTTCAAAAACAATTGGCACTTCTACTACTTTATAACTCGCTAGTATACTTCGGTAAGTGAGTTCGATTTGAAAAGAATAGCCATTTGAGCGAACTCTATCAAGTCCTATTTTTTCTAAAACTTCACGTTTAAATCCTTTATACCCCCCCGTAAGGTCATTTAATGATAGCCCAAGAATAAGTTTTGCGTAGGTACTTCCACCTCTAGAAATGATTTTTCTTTTCACTCCCCATCCTTTTACCCCACCACCTGTAATATAGCGACTTCCAATAGCAAGCTCTGCGCCTTGATCTAGTCTTGCAATAAAATCTGGGAGGTATATTGGATTATGAGAAAAATCTGCATCCATTTCAAATATATACTCATAGTCACGCTCTAATGCCCACTTAAACCCTGCTATATAAGCTCGTCCAAGTCCCTCTTTAGCGGTTCTATGTAGTAAAAATAACTTGTTTTTGTAAAGTGACTTTTCAAGTTCTAATACTCTTTCATACGTTTTATCGGGTGAATTATCATCTACTACAAGAACATGAATTTCTCTAAGCGAAAAATATACTGCTTCTAAAATTCTGTCAATATTCCCCATCTCATTGTAAGTTGGTATTACAATCAATGTTTTTTTCATTTTTACCTCTCTGACTTTTTATCTTTAAATGTAATGAGTGCATTGCCAAGAAAATTCAAAAGTGTTGCTACAAGTATTCCTACTATTTGAGAAATCAAGTAAACTGCTTTTGTATATCTTATATCAAGTGGAAAGTCTATATGACTAAAAATTTGATGCTTAAACATATAATCTACACAAAGTTTTAAAACAATTAAGTTCACACAGAAGTTAATTAAACTGATGACAAAAAACTTTACATATTTTACTTCTACGGATTTATGAACAGCTTTTCCTTTAAAAGTCCATTTAAAGTTAAAGTAAAAGTTACTGGTCACTGCAAAAAGAAATCCTATGATAGAAGCCACTATATAATTTATTTCGAAATGTATACATACCGTATATATTATAACATTTACAATAGCGCCACTTGCACCTACTAATCCAAATTTAGCAAATGTCTTAATATGTCTTAATGCCATGACTCCCCTTTCTTACTTGACTCCTTGAAAGTCAATTATTTCATAAACGTAGTATACTCTTCTAACAACCCCATACTCATATATCGGAATTGTTTTTAGCAGCTGAAAGCTTTGAGCATTGTATAGATTTTGTGGGATATCATAATAAAAAGACTGAGTCACATAAATTGCATTTTTTCCAACTAGGTCCTTATCACTTCTTAAAAACTTATACCCATCCAGTTCATTATTAAGAGAATAGACATATTCGTGATGAGGCAGATAGAGGTTTAATTTACCTGCAACTTGATAGCGACTTCCACACAAAAACCACTCTCCTGGGTTTTGAATACTCAAGGCTGTGTAGGTTGACTCCACTTCACTTCCAACCATTTGCCACCCATGTAAATCCATGAGTACATTACTATCATTTGGAATATTTACAATGGGGAAAATCACAACTATCATAATAAATAATGTCAATATGGCTGGAATTATGACAGCAAATAGTTTCCAAAAAAATCCCCACTTCATATATCTGACAAAAACTACTATAAACGGTATATAAGAACAGATTGCCCAGTTGAGCTTCGTATCTGTTTTAAGAGAAGCTATCAAAAACACGACAAAATATAGCGCTCCATAGATGATTAGAAGCTGTGTGTCTCTCTCTTTTCGTGCTTTGTACATCATAGCAAAAAGTCCTAAGAAAAGAAGTGGGGTTACTAATAGAAGTTGCCCTCCTATAAATTGTCCTGTCAAAAACACTTTAATTCCACTATGCCCTTGTCTCGAATAGAATTGAAAGATAAATGATGCCCATTGGTGATCTGCATTCCATATAATTACAGGTGAAAAAATCAAAATAGAAAGAATGAGTCCAATGTACAGTTGAACCTTTTTAAAATGAACTCTATATTCTTTATATAGTAGCAGTGTTACGAAAATTGATACGTAGGTAAAAAACATATAATATTTGCTATAAAGACCAAGGCCTACTAAAATACCCATCATGTACCATAAATTGGCTCTATTTTCCTTTAAAAGCTTCAGAAAATAATAAAGTGAAAGCGTAAAAAATAGGATTAACGGGCTATCTGGAAGCATCATAAACCCCGTCATAATAAAATAAATTGGGAGAATATTGATAATGAGCACCAAAACAAATCCTCTTTTTGAGTCATTATACAAATACATATAAGTTTTATACATAATCCATGAAACTAACGACAATATAAGTATGGTGGGAATTCTAATGGCCACTTGATTATTTCCAAAAATATGTGTTGAAATCCAAATCATATAAGCTACAAGGGGGGGATGATCAAAGTAGGATAGATGAATATTTTGGGACCAAACCCAATAATACGCTTCATCATCAGTAACATTTAAAAAAAATGAAAGACAGATATGAATAATGGCGAAAATAATAATCGTAGCTACGACTTTTTTTTTCCAATTAATACTTCTCACTTAATCCCTCCATATACAATTATCTTTGATATATTCAATACATGAATTAGGTATTAACCCAACGATTGATTCTCTATTTTTTATTTTTTTTCGAATATCTGTCGCAGATATATCCACTAGAGGATTATTTATAAATATTACATTTTCATGTAGTTTTTCAAGCTCTTTACCTTCACGTGAAAGCACAACTAAGTATGAAAGTTCACATATTGTTTTATACTCTTTCCAAGTCGTGAAATAATTATATGAATCTTCACCAATAATTTCATAAAAAGTAGCTTTAGGATATAATTTCAGCATCTCTTTCAAAGTATCAACAGTATATGAAACTTCACCAAAGTCCTTTTCGATTTCACAAACTTCCATTTTTTTTTGATCAAACTCATTTAATGCGCATTTGATAAGCTCTACACGCTGTGAATAGTCTAATAGAATATTGTCTCTATGACATGGTTTATAAACAGGTACAAAGATCACTTTATTTAATTTTAAGCTCTTTAAGACAAACTCTGCAGTTTTAAGATGTCCAAAATGTATAGGATTAAAACTTCCACCAAAAATTCCAATTTTTTTACTATTCATGTAAAGCGCGCTCTAATAAAAATTTCCAGTCTGAAGTAGTTATACTTTTTTTTGGTGTAAAGGTGTACTTAATTAAAAAAGCGTTATAAACAGTGTCAAAAAAAACTCTTGCAATTCGATTACACTTAAGTGATTGAATTAAAGATTTAAGAAAACAGTATCCTCCTAAAGTCTCTTCAAAGTGATGCACTTGAATCTCATTTTTAAGTCCTTCAAGCATTTCTTCTGGTGTTATATATAAAGAACTTTTCTCTAATTTTATACCAGAAATAATATTTAAAGGTCTCGAACTCACTAACAGCGCGATATAACCGATAACACTCACTCTATCCTCTTTTTTCAACTTAAAAAACCACTCATTAAGCGCTGTAAATTCTATATATAAATCAAACCAATTACTATCCAGTAAACATACTTTCAGCAAACTCTCAATAGCTCTATCAAAGTCTAACCGAATTAATCTCTCAAGATAACGTTGTACATTTACTTTATCTCTTTTTAATATTACCTTAATCAAATTTTCTTCAAATTCTTCATATGTCCCCTCTTGTGAAAGGCTGTAGTGATGAACTCTATTTTCACATCCTTGGTTAATATAGCTTAAAAAAAGATCACTCTCTAGCTCGTTAAAATCATTTGAAAAAAAATTGTCAATTGTAGAAAACAGCGTCTCTCGCTTAATTTGATTGTAATCTCCCATAGCTAAATCTAATTTTACAGAACGTTGCAGGTTTAAAAACTTTACTAAATATGAAACCAACTCTTTTTCCTCGTTTTGTAAACTCAACATATATTCTTTACTAAATTGTTGTTTCAAGTTTTTCTCCTACGAAATAGTTTTGTTTAATCACAACCCAATCTTTTTTATGTCTCGAAGAGATGAATTTTGAAATTTTTACCCAATCTTTTTCTGTAGTAACAAAATAATCAATTACCATCTGCTCTTTTAATCTATAAATTAGTTCGATATCTTTCGCCGTATAGTGATGGTGATCTAAAAAGATTTTTTGTTCAATTTGATTTGGCCTAAAGCTACTGACTGTTTTATAAATATTCTCAGGCTTTGCAATTGCCGATACCACCATTACATGAAGACCTAAAAGCAATTTAGTATTCATAACATCTCCGTTTATTAGTAGCGAACTATTAAAATGAGAAAAACGAATTGATTTCGAATATTTTTCAAGCTCTGAAGAAATTTGGTCAACTTCACACAACCCTGCTAAATTAGTTTTTGTGATAATAATTTCATTAGCTCTATTTAAGCCCTTCAATGACTCTCTGAGTCTTCCAGAAGGAAGTAGTTTTTTATCACCAAAAGGATCT